>QCNV01000018.1 GCA_003213095.1 SAR202 cluster bacterium AG-426-M11
AAACTGGCCAATTGCTTCTGGTGGATATAACCCAGGACTTGAAGATAACAGGCATTATTTCAATAGAGAAACTACTCGAAAACAAGCGAAAGGTTCTCCTGAAAACCTTGCTACCAGAGAAGCAATATTTGACTTTGGATTCCATGAACAGAATGCTGTTGGAACAGTACAGGTTCCACTTCTGTATGGAGTTAATCCAGATACCATTGCTGAATGGAAATTGAGGCCAATTGAGGTTGTTAACTCTTTTGACACAATTATTCCAGCAAAATAAATTTTGCTAGGAACAAAACAGTAGTAGATTTAATTTACTACTTAGTATAGAATCGCTGCCAATCACTTTGTGGTAGGCAGCGATTCTTTTAGATGAAAACGTTGTATTACATAAATGCAATAAAAGAGGAGATTCGATAAATGAGAACTTTTATTTTGAGGCGACTTATATTCATGATTTTGTCTATAGTGGCTGCGACTTTGATCGTATTTATCCTTTCTCGCTTACAGGGTGATCCTAGGTATTTGATGCTCAACACCGGTTACACTACTCCAGAAATTTGGGAGGAATGGGGCCGTAAAATGCATCTTGATAAGCCACTTGTTGTTCAATATTTTTATTTTATGTATGACGGGCTGATCAAATGGGACTTTGGCGTCTCTTTGAAAACTAGTATCCCCTCTATGGAAATGGTTAGAAGTTTTGCCCCCGCTAGTATGCAATTAGGTCTTTCTGCGTTTTTGTTCGTATTGCTTACTGGTATTCCTATAGGAATATTATCTGCTGTGAAAAGAGGTAGTATTTGGGACGCTATTGGCAGAACTTTTGCTGTTTTTGGACAAGCTCTACCTCCTTTCTGGCTAGGGATTATGTTAATTCTAATATTCTCAGTGAATTTGGATATTTTACCTTCAGGCACTAGAGGTGAAGGCACTACAGGATGGACTAAAATTTCTTACTTTATTATGCCTGCTGTTACTTTAGGTTGGTTAGCTTCTGCAGGATTGATGAGATTAGTTAGATCTTCTATGTTAGAGGTGTTAGATTCCGAGTTTGTTAAATTGGCACGCGCTAAAGGTGCTAATTCTAAGACTATTATATGGAAGCATGCATTTAGAAATGCATTAATTCCACCACTTACATTTGCTGCATTAATTGTTGCTGGATTCATTGCTGGTACTGTTGTCACTGAAACGGTATTTGCATGGCCTGGATTAGGTTTTATGACCTTCCAAGCTATTATTAATAATGATTTCCCTGTAATGATGGCGGCTGTGATGGTATTTACAGTGATATACGTAATGACTGTATTCATTGTTGATATTTTGTACGCATTCATTGATCCAAGGATAAGGCACTCATAATATGACAACTCCTGCACATAAAATAACAATTGAAGAGATAGAAAATTTATCGGTTCAGACTAATTTAGTTCAAAAAGGTTTAAATTTTGTTAGAAATTGGCCTGTTGTTCCTATGACAATTCTTGCAATATTTATCATTTGCGGAGTTTTTGCTGGCTTCGTTGCCCCTTATGATCCTGAAGCAGACCAACTAAGAGCAGTATTAGCTCAGCCTGCATGGTATGACGCATGTGAAGAAGGGCAGTTAACTAACAAGTTTAAGCCCTGTAACACTAATGGCATTGAATTAGGCCGTAATAAAGATGTTTATCATTTCTTAATTGGAGCTGATGCATTGGGTCGTGATGTTCTTAGTAGAATTATTTTTGGTGCACGAATTTCATTGCAGCTTGCTGGTGTTGCTATTGTTGTAGGTACTGTTTTTGGTGCTACTCTAGGACTCATAGCGGGCTATTTTGGTGGTTTTATAGATGAAATCATTATGAGATTTACTGATATTTTTCAAGCTATCCCGTATCTATTGTTTGCATTAGCGGTTGTTCAAGTACTTGGTCAAAGTTTTGGAACGATTGTTTTTGTGTTAGCCCTGACCTGTTGGCCAGGTATTACAAGATTGGTTCGTGGTCAAACTCTTCAGGTTAGAAGTTTTGACTATATAGCTTTAGCTAAAGTTGCTGGAGCATCTACATTCAGAATTATGACTAAGCACTTACTCCCTGCTGTAGCAAATACCATGGTTGTTGCTACTACTCTTCAAGTTGGCGCTGTTATTCTTACAGAAAGTATTTTGTCTTTCTTGGGTGCTGGTGTACCCCCACCCACTCCTTCATGGGGGTCTGATATTTCTGCTGGAAGAGAATATCTAGGTTCTGCTTGGTGGATAGCTTTCTTCCCAGGCATGGCTATTTTCTTGACTGTTTTGTCATTCAACTTCATTGGTGATTGGCTTAGAGATAGATGGGATCCTAGACTTCGTCAATTATAAAAAATATAATATTTATATAATTAACTTAGTCGGAGCGAAAATACAATGTTTCAATGGGGATTAGTTTTAGTAGCTGCGACTGCCATTATATTTATAGGCGCATCTGCGAATATTCCGTTTTTTGAGAGAACTAATTACGCTACATCTTTACAAACTAGGGAAGATTTCAAAACAGCCAACACTCCTGATTTATCGAGAAGTCAAGCTATAGCTGATGTGAAAATATTTATTTCTGAAAATTGTACGAATGGTGATGAGTATTTGTCTGGACTTCCCCCATTTGAAGCTACCTGGAGACGGCAACCCTGGGCCAATGATTTTCATGACCGTCTTACTCATGAATGGACTGTCAGAGATCCTCTTACTAATAATTTCTGGAGGCTATATGAAGATTCTGGATTTATAGTTTCTAAATTTGGAACTGCAAATACAGTTTTATCTGATTGCGCTAATATGGCGGATAAACATTTAGAGGTCAAGTAATACTATTTCAGAATTTCTCTAATATATAGGTCGTTGATATCGGATTCTTTTAGTCCCAACAAATTATTTAATATCTGATCGGTATCTTCACCAATTAATGGTGCTCTTTTGAAAATTGGTTCAGTATTAGAAATATTTATAGTTTCTTTATGAACTGTTATTGTGTCTACTTCAGGATGGGAAAACTCGTGAACGTGACTTTCTGTGAAACCTGGATCATTCTCTAGTAAATCTTTTGTGGTTTGAATCACCCCTGCTGGAATACCATTGGATTGTAACAATTTCATTAAAGGATATTCCTTTTGGTTTTTAGTCCAATTTTGAATGTGTTTATGGATTTCTGATTCAGACTTTTTGCGTCCTTCAAATGTTTCAAAGTCTGGGTTGTTTGCCCACATTGGATTGTCCATTAAGTTAATTAATTGATGCCATTCTTTGTTGTTTGTAATTGTGATAGCAATCCATCGGTCTTTACCTTCACAAGGGAATACCCCATGAGGAGACATATGGTTTGATGAGTTGCCGAGCCGTTCTGGAACAATTTTATTAGCAGTGTATTCTAAAAAATTTGTTCCTAATAATGAGGCAGTAGATTCTGTCTGAGATAAGTCGATAAATTGACCTTCTCCAGTATGATTTCTATGTCTAATTGCTGCTAATATAGCCAAAGCAGCATGATTAGGATTGCCTGCAAAATCAGGGTAAAGTGATCCTGTTCCTACTGGTGGACGCTCCGGAAATCCAGTAATACCACTGATTCCAGCTCCGGCAATAATGTTGATTCCATTTCCTCCATATTCTTTATGAGGGCCATCACTTCCAGATGTTGGCATACTAATTAAAATAACGTCGGGTTTGATTTTTTTTAAGTTTTCGTAATCTAGTCCCCATTTGCCCATCCTATCTCCTCGGAAATTATTTGAGACTACGTCACTTATCTGTATTATTTGCTTAGCTAATTCAAGTCCCTCATTGGTACCTAAGTTTAATGTAATACTCCTTTTGGAAGTATTGATATCGTTGAAAACTCCAGCTACATTTGGGCTTTCTTCTTTGAATGGTCTAGCGCCTACAACTCTAATTTCGTCGATTCTAGCTGTAGATTCAATCCTGATCACGTCTGCCCCAAAATTACCAAAAACTCTTGTAGCTAGTGGTCCTGCTATCATCCACCCGAAATCTGCAATTCTGATTCCGGATAAAGGTAGTTGTGGTTGATTATTCATAGAAAATCCTTTCTATTGATTTAGCCATTCGTTTAAAATTTGCTGAGTATTTTCTCCAACTTTTGGGGCTGGAGATTTAATTTTCCATGGAGTTTTTTTCATTTGATATGGAGCTCCAGGATAAGTGATTTCTGTGTTTAGATCTTTATGAAACACTTTTTCGAAATACCCTCTATAAATTAATTGTTCATCTTCAGTTAAATCTTTCACTGAATTGATTGGGATCACCAAAATTTTTAATTTTTGAGCAGAATGATATATTTCTTGTTTTGTTAATTTGGCACAATGAGATTTCATTACGTCATTAATGTGGTTTTGAAAAAGGTTTCTAGTTTCATGATTTTCAAATTTAGGATCATCTAAATCTTGTTGAGAATCGTAATCTGATAACCATTTGACAAAATTTTTCCAAGCGCCAGGTGGAGCTAAATGAGCAGCATGTGCTACCCAACCATCTTTACTTTCGTATAGGACTCTTGGGAAATTTCTATCTTTATCATATGAAGGCCCTTGGTCACTAAATGGGTGGTTAAGTCCGTTTCTGCCTCTGTTGATTCCATGCCAAGTGTAATAATTGAAATTCGCTGTTTGTAATGTTGACATTGATGCACATTCTTGGATGGATACTGATACATCTTTGCCAGTTCCTGTTAATTCACGTTCTAATATAGAAATCATAGTTCCTATTGCTGCATTGAGTGATGCCATATGATAGGCTTGCTCTCCTCCCATTTGATTGGGAGGGTCTTCTGGAAACCCTGTAATAGACATTAACCCACTCATTGCTAATACTGTCATATCAGTGTACTTAAATCCAGAATATTCGCTATTGTCAGGGAACCCTGTAATCCTAGTGTGGACTATATGCGGATTGAGTGCTCTAACGTTTTCCATAGAAAGATCTAAACTATTCGCTTCTTGATGAGTTAATGTGTCGATGAATACGTCAGCATGTTTAATTAATGAATCGAGAGTTTCTTTATCTTTAGGATTAGAAATATTTAATGCGACACTTTTTTTGTTTGTATGGAAATGCCATCTATATAGGCTGTAATTAGGATCTTTTATATCATTGTAGTAAGGCCCTAGGTTGTTAAATAACTCATCTGATGGGTTTTCAACTATTACTACTTCTGCTCCTAAATCAGCTAAAAGTTTAGAGCAATAAAACCCTGCTGGTCCTGAAAAGTCTAAAATTTTAATACCTGATAAAGATTGATTCATTGTGAATTACCAAGTATCTATATAGGCATGTTTTTTTTCTGTTCTGATAGGAGTAGGTGGAAGGCTTCTTAGGCCAGCAGCTAACCATTTTCTTGTGTCTGCTGGATCTATTACATCATCTATGCCGAAAAGAGATCCTGCATTGATAGCTTTAGCCCTTTCGTAGCTTGATGCAACCATTTCTTCGTAGAAGTTTATTCTTTCTTCTGCTGTTTCCATTGCTTCCATCTCTCTGCGATATGCAAGTTTAACGGCTCCTTCTATAGCCATTCCTGCAAATTCTGCTGTGGGCCAAGCTATTGTAAAGAATGGAACCATAGAACTTCCGCCACACATAGCTTGAACTCCAAGGCCATAGGCTTTTCTTACTATTACCCCAAACATAGGAACTGAAAGGTTAGCTCCAGTATTAAATAGTCTTCCACAGTGACGAACTAAAGCAGTTTTTTCAACTTCAGGACCAACCATTAATCCCGGACAATCCATCAAGCTGATGATAGGGATATCAAAAGCATCGCAAAGCTGTAAGAACCTTGCTGCTTTATCTGATGCGTCACTATCTATTGCACCTGCTAAATGATGAGGGTTGTTGGCGATTAACCCCATGGGTTTTCCTTCAATCCTTACAAAAGCAGTATAGATACCTATTCCGAAATCTTTTCTGATTTCAAGTACAGAATCTTTGTCAGCTATTGTTTCAATGACATCGCGCATATTGTAAATTTGCTTCCGGTTTTCTGGGACAATATGTCTTAATTCTCTCTGATCATGTTCTTCCCAGTTATCAACAGGCCCTTGAAAATATGATAGGTATTTTTGAGTGACTTCTACAGCTTCAGCTTCATCTTTAACTAAAATGTCTACTACGCCATTTGGGACTTGAAATGATAATGGCCCAACCTCTTCAGGTGTATAAACTCCAATGCCTCCAGCTTCAATCATGGCAGGCCCACCCATTGCTAAAGTAGTGTCTTCTGTTGCAATGATTACATCGCAACATGCTACTAATGCAGTATTACCTGCAAAACATCTTCCTGACACCACTCCCACCATTGGTACTAACCCGCTTAATTGTGACCAAGTTGTGAATGTTGTAGTGTCCATTCCGATTCCAGATCCGTCATCACCAGGCCTTCCGCCACCGCCTTCACCAAATAGAACTATAGGTAATCGGAATCTTTTTGCGAGTTCATAAATTCTATCTTGTTTATAGTGATTCTTTTTGCCTTGTGTTCCTGCAAAGACTGTATAGTCATATGAAACAGCTAAAACTCTTGATTGTTCATCTGAGTCAAATAAATGACTATTAACAGTACCCATCCCACCAATCAGTCCATCAGCGGGAGAGTTTTCTCTTAACCACTCATCAGTTCTTCTTGATTTTTGAGCGGCTACTACTAATGGCCCGATCTCTACAAAAGTTTCGTCATCACATAAATCATAAATGTTTTCTCTTGCAGTTCTTTGGTTTTTATTTCTTCTTCTTTCAACAGCTTTTGGTCTGTTTTCATCGAAAATGAATGATCTGCGTTCATTAAGTTCTCTTAAATCATCTCTGATATGGTCCAAATCTATAGTTTCTGCAATAGATTGTGCAGTTGAGGATACTTCAGATTCCTTTATGAAAAATAATGGAGAGCCTTCTTTGACTGTATCTCCTTCATTCATTGTAATTTGTTTGATAATTCCACTAATTTCGGATGAGATAGTATGTTCCATTTTCATAGCTTCCATTACTAAAAGTGGTTGTCCAGCAACTATTTCATCATTTTGAGTAATGTTTATGGATAGAATTGTCCCTTGTAAAGGAGCTTTAATTGGGATTGTGCCGTCAGGTCCGGTTTGCTCGCTAGTGTCTTCTGTAGAATTGTCTGTTTCTTGAGCTTTGACATCTTGATCATAGGCGAACAAAGCTAATGGATCTCTGCTAGTTAAATTTGCGCCAGCTAACCCACTATCTCTCTGTTTATCATCTTTTGGTTGATCAGATTCTTGAATAATTGAAGATTCTTTAGGAGCTAATTCTGTTAAATGATCATCTATAAATTGGGTATAAAAATTTCCATTCTGAAAATCCTGATGTTCTAAGATGTTCACATGGAATTCTATATTTGTGTCTATTCCTGAGATTGTAAATTCTTTTAAAGCTCTAATAGTTTTTCGGATTGCAACGTTAAAGTCATCTGATTTAGAGGAGACAATTAGTTTGGCTAATAGAGAATCAAATGATAATCCTGTCTCAAATCCCGAATAACAAAAACCATCAGTTCTTATACCGGGTCCTCCGGGAGTTTGGTATTGGCTAATAAGTCCAGTTGAAGGTTTGATTTGTCCTTCAGGTGAAATAGTTTCACCATTAATTCTGATTTGAATTGCATATCCATCAGGTTTGTGGTCGTCTGGATTGAGAATTCCTAATTCTTGTAAAGTTTGTCCTTCAGCAAGTTTGATTTGGGATTGAACTATGTCAATTCCTGTAACTTCTTCTGTAACAGTATGTTCAACTTGAAGTCGAGCATTCCCTTCAATAAATGCAAATGAATCAAATTCATCGCTTGTTGATGGGTAAACTAAAAATTCAAACGTTCCGAGATTGGAATAGTTGACTGATTTAGCAAGAGTCATTGCTGATTCTATTATTTGTTTTCTGAGGCTGTCTTTTAAAAAAGGTGCCGGAGCAATTTCTACAATTTTTTGGTAACGTCTTTGTATACTGCATTCGCGTTCTCCTAGGTTTGTGACCGACCCATGTAGGTCGCCTAGGATTTGAACTTCAATATGCCTTGCTTTTGGTAGGAATTGTTCTACGTATAGGTCAGGGTTTCCGAAACTTCTATTGGCTTCAGATTGACATCGTTTAAATAGTCTGTCTAGGTCTTCAATGTTCGTTACAGCTCGAGTTCCTCTTCCGCCACCGCCTGCTATGGCTTTTAACATGATTCCAGAAGTCTCTCCTAAGCTTTGAAAAAATTCCCTTGCTTCCTCTAAAGTTGTGGCCGAGTAAAGCCCTTTCAATATGGGAACATTTGCACTGTCCGCAGCTTTTCTTGCAGTCCCTTTGTCGCCAAATAGTTTTAACATTTCTACAGAGGGGCCTATGAAAATTAAGTTTGCATCTACGCATTTTTGAGCAAATTCTGAATTTTCTGCTAAAAATCCATAACCTGGGTGTATGGCATCGCAATTAGATTGTTGAGCTAATTCGATGATTTTTTCGATGTTTAGATAAGCGGGAACACCTGAATTATTTAGACTAAAAGATTCGTCTGTAACACGAGTATGAAGTGATTCTGAGTCTTCGTCTGAGTAAATTGAAACAGTTTGAATGCCTAACTCTGATGCGGCTCTTGAGATTCGAATGGCGATTTCGCCTCTATTTGCGATTAATATTTTATTTATTTGCATGTTTGATCCACAATAATTTTCTGATTTCATTGAAATTACTTGATTAATATTATCTCGTCAAGTGGCTAAAAATAGATGGTTAATAATTAATTAATTTATACGAAAAACTTTTGTAACATTTTATAGGTACATTTATTTAAATTTTAAAAAATAAACAGCTATTAAAATGTTAGTTATTGTGCACATGTATTGACAGTGCATATTCGTTATTACACAATGATTTTGTTGTTTGATTCAGTGATTTGAACTGTAATATACTGCACTAAGTTTTTTAGTTAGTCTACACTTACTTTTGGAGGAAAAATGGTTTCGCGTTGTCTGCATTGTAATGGCAAATTAGTCAGAAGATTAGACGAAATTACCTGTTTGAGGTGCGGAAAAATCCAATATGTGTCTAGTACTAATATTAACGAAACGTTCTCTAAGAAAACTAAAAATGAATGGGTAAGAGGCATTAACAGAGATGTGTTTCATGTTGAATACGAGATAGTTCATCAACAGGAAACTAAAGCTATTCCTGAAAAAGGAGTTTATTCAGGTCAACCTTACGCATCTTGTCTGAAGATTAATGGCCCAACTGCTGTTCTAAAAATGACTGTTGCTAGGGAAAAGTTAAGGAAAAATTTTTATCAATCTACCGGACTTAGGTTAAAAGATTTGGAAGAAGCTATAGGTTAGGATTATAAATTTTTTTCGCTATTTGATTTATCATTCCTTGGAATATTACTTTATGAAGCGGCAACAGGCCTACCCAGTAAATCTTTCCAAATATTGAATTAGTATCAAACCCTGCTGTTTGTTGAAGGATGCTTCCTTTGCTGTCACTCCAAACTCTAAATTCTAACCATGCTTTCCCTGGTAATTTCATTTCTGCTTCTAGTCTGACATATTGATTCTCTTTGGATTCTGAAATTCTCCACCAGTCTAAAGTATCCCCAACAATGAATTTTTCTGCATTTCTTCTGTTTCGTCTTCTTAGTCCTACTCCTCCTACTGCTAGATCAATCCAGCCTCTGATGTTCCATAGAAGATTTGCAAAATACCATCCATTGTTTCCACCAATTTGATTGATAGGATTAAAAGCTGTAACAGTATCTACTGGAACTGCAATTTTTCTGACGTCTTTGTATTTGTGTTTGTATTTTGTTTGGTCGTTTAAATTGAATTCACTTATGCCTGAAGAGATTGAGTCGTACCATCTAGATTCTGGTTGTACATTTTGATTTAAATCAGAAGTGGTTTTTATAAGAGCTTCCCTGATTCCAATAGGAGTAACACAAAATTGATTAATATGGTCATTATTTTCAATAATACTGTCGGATTTCAGGCTTTCTATTAATTTTTTACCAATTCTCGCATAAACCGGAGTAACTAATCCTAACCATTTGCTTGATAAGTTGGGAGTTAATACAGGAACTGAAATCATTAATCTTTTCTTACCTAAAATTTTCGCATATATAGACATCAGTTCTTTATATGTTATTTGATCAGGTCCTCCTATTTGTATTACACAGCTACCAGAAAGTTTTATTAAAATTGATTCTGTTAAGTATCTTAATACATCATCAATCCAAATTGGTTGTGCCATTGACGACACCCATTTAGGTGTAATCATTAGAGGAAGCCTTTCTACAAGGTGTTTCATGATTTCAAAGGATAGGCTGCCTGATCCTATTATTATAGAAGCTTGTATTTCAATGCATGGAATTTCTGATGATTTTAATATTTGTCCTACTTGTTTTCTACTTTCTAAATGAGGTGATAAATCTTCTGAATTTGTTCCAAGTCCTCCCAAATATATTATTCGTTTTACATCTGATTTTTTTGCTTCATTGATAAAATTGTTGGCGCACAATGCTTCCTTATCTTGGAAGTTATCTTTAGCGGTTAATGAATGAACTAGATAATAAGCAACTTCAATATCATCAAAAATATGATGTAATGTTTCTTGATTTAATAAATTTCCATGAATTACTTCTAATTTCTCGGAATTAAACCTTTCATTTAATGAATCTGGGTTTCTTGCTAAACATCTTATTTGATGCCCTTCATCTAAAAGTTTTTTTGTTAATCGTGATCCAACGTATCCAGTTGACCCACATATCAAAATTTTCATGATCGACTCTTATTTTTTTATTTAAAATGATCCGTTAATCTACTTTTGATTAACGGATCAAATGAAAATAACGACTAAATTTTTACACTGTCTTTTTTAGCCGCATACCAAATTACCAGTCCGAATGCAGTCTTATTAACTAAGTCAGCTAAATTATAAATTGCATTCATAGCTTCCATCCCATCTATCCCTACATTTCCAAAATTTCCCAGAATGTATCCAATCGGATAAATAGCCCATCCTATTAATACGATTAAACGAATAGTTTTGAAAGCAAATTGACTTGATTCGTTACCGCTTTCAGAGTTAGCTTTTTTGGCAGGGCCAAAAAAGACTAGGTAAATTACATATAGCCATCCGATCATTCCAATTGCAAATCCAACATACTTGTCGATATCTCCTGTTTCTCCTAAGTATCCACCAATCAACATTACTAAAGATGCGGCAAGTAATTGCCAAAATAAATTTGCTTTGACTTTAGTTACAGCTGATAGGATCAAATAAAATTCTACTATTTGTAGAGGTACAGTAATAAACCAGTCTATATATCTAAGATCTGTTGGACTTGTTCCAGTATCAATCCACACTCCTCTCATGTATAGATAATGCCAAAAGGCCACTCCAGTTACTAATCCTGCTACAGTAACTGATGTTTTCCATTTTTCCCCGACATCAAATCTTTCTAGAAAAAAGAATACTGTAGAAGCAAGCATTGCTGCTGTTGCTATCCAAAAACTCATTGATACTAAGTCCATTTCACTCTCCTAATGTATTTTTAAGCTATATCTTTTATAGCTTTATTGTTTTGTAATGTTTTTACTTCACCATATTCGTTAATTGTTAACACATTGCAGTTATATGGGATGTCATCAAAATTGATCGAATTACCAGCTATTCTGTCTAATAAATTTGGCGAAGAGTAATAATCTTGAATTACAATAGTTTGCGCATCTATTTGGGTAGCCCTTTCATACATGTGTCTGAACCCAGTTTTATCAGGAAGAATAATTTGTGTAGAAATTCCTTTTTTTTCTAATGATGATGCAAATTGTGAAATGTGTTTCCTTCCCATCAATTTACTTTGTTCAATATTAATTGAAGAATTGTTTAAATAGTCTGATCCTGGTGGGCCAGGTTTTGTGAACAAGGTACTTGCAGATATATCATAAATTACAGCACTTGACCCAGATTCTAAACATAATTTTTCATAAGCAGTTTTGAATAGTTGACTGGTAGTAGGATGCGAATTCTCTGCCTTGTCATGAGTGATAACCATGATTTTATTGTCTGCATCTAGAGACGTATTTGTTGCCTGATTTGACATATTATTTGATGAAGAAATTTTAATTTCTTTTAAGTGATCAATTAAAGGTATGATTACTCTTTCATCTGACGTTGCGAATCCTTCGAACATTTTTCCGGGATCAGAAAGTTTTCCCAACCCGAAAATGTCAGTTGAAATTTCCCAGCCTATAAATGCAATGGGGGATGGTTCAGTTATCGCTAACAACCATTGGTTTTCAACTTTAGTTTTGGAGAATTCTAAATCACTCCAGGTGGTATAAGTTTTTTGAAATGAATCTAGGGGAGTCCCTGTCCCAAATGCGTGAACTGTTACTCCTGAATTTATAAGCGTTTCGTATCTCTTTTTTTCAAAGTAGAGTTTGTCTACGTTTTGAAATCCTACATACAGTTCTTTTGCAGAATTACTAGATGAGTAGTTCTTGATTTCATTCTCTATTTCTCTAGTAATTCCTAGCATTTCTTTTGTTGATTTTAAGAATCTGAATCCTTCTATTGGCAATGCGGATCCCTTCAATGATATGTCCATGTTGCTTAAAAGGGTTTCTATGCTGGGCGACCCATTGCTATCTGTGTGACCTTCAAGGTTCCAATTAAATTTCATTGGTATCTCCTTTGAATAATTTCATTATCATTTTTAAGTTTTTGATTTCAATGTTGTTTCCCGACACTACCTTTAAAATTGGAGAAGCTTTTGCATTCTTACCTGATAATGCAAGAACTTCTCCTTGGTAAGACAGAATTGCTGTCATATTGTTGTCGTTGAGCCATTTAGAAATCTTGACTGCTAAGTTTCGAAGCCTCAAAGAGCTTAATGGGAAAAATGACTGCTTTATTTCACTTGAAATAATGTCTACATAAATTTGTTTATCATCAAATTTGATGTTTACAAAAGGTGAATCAGTGGAAATAATTAAGTTTCCTATTAATTCAAAAGAGTTTCTCATTAGTTTATTCTTTTTCACTTGTACTGATGCTTATAGTTCCAGATACTGTCCACTCTGCCTTTTCTGAATCTTTACCCGTTGATTGTGGTACAGAAATATTCATGTCAGTAAATGTATAGTTTATTGTTGTTTTTCTTCTATTTAGAAAATCGTATAAACCTTCTGCCATTTCTATCCATGCGCTTAAATTGTTATTACTCATTATTTTTCTCCTATGCTGCTTTTGAGTGCTGATTTTTTTCTTTCACATAAATAGGGCTCACGCTAGCTCGCCCACACATTAAACATTTTAAAAATTGGCAGTCGTAATCTTGAAATAGAACAACGTTTCCGCCACATCTTTCGCAGTATATTATGTTACGCATAGTGCACATCTCCTTAAATATGTGTTTCATAGAACATATTGTTATCTATAAAACATATTTTGTCAACAGGGTGTTTTATAAACAACAAAATTAATGGTTATGAGGGTTTATATGTATGAGTTATCTTTTAACCAATCATATTGATCTTTGATTGATTCTTTCCAGTTACGTGTATAGAAATGGAACGAATCAGTGTTTTTTGTAAACGCTTTAGGTATTTCAGTATTTAGTGTTTTTATGGCATATCCTGTAATTATTGTTTGTCTGCCAATTAATTTATTTGCTAGGCCGTTTATATGTGCGTAATATTCAACAAATTTAATAGGTGCTTTAAATTTTGGTGCAGGTACTCCTGTTATTTTTTCTAGTTCTATTAGTAGTTCTTTCACGCTTACTTGATTATTTCCAGATAGAATATATTCTTTTCCATTAACATTCTGTTTTTGCAATTCAATTGTTGATTTTGCTACGTCTCGTACATCAATAAAGTCGTATGATCCTTTTACATACCCAAAAGTTCCTTTTTTAGCATGAGAAATAATGGTTTTGCCGATATTGGAAATTTTATAATCATTGGGACCTATCAATCCTGTAGGGTATAGCACATTCCCTTTTATTTTTCCTGAAGAAATTTCATGTAACAGTTTTTTTGTAGCTATCCCTTTTGATTCTGCATAAGCACCAATATATTTGTTTTTAGAATTGGGGATAGCATGGATTGAGCTCATGTACATTACTTCAACATGTTTATGACTTTTACATGCTTGAATTACATTATTCATTCCTTGGATATTAATTGAGTATAGTTTTTTTCTTTCTAATGGCATCAATGAAATATAACTTGCCATATGAAATACTGTGTGGACTCCTTCAAATGCTTTTTGTAAGCTGGGCAGGTTAGTTATATCGCCATTAACTATTTCTATATTAAGATTATTTAATGGAGTTGTATCGCTCCCTAATCTACATAATGCTCTTACATCATATTTTTGATTGACGAGTTCTCTTACTAAATTATTCCCTAGATGTCCTGTAGCACCCGTGACTAAAACTTTCAGTTGATGCTCCAGTGATTATGCTGATAATTGCTTTGTAGAACTAGGAATAGATAGTTCAATCATCTCGATGATATCAGGTGTTAATTCTTCATCAAAAATTTTATCAATTATTAGTTGACCATTTCCTTCAATTAAGGGGTTTGCCATTGACAAGAATTTTTGAAAAATTTGAATTTTTGTTACATTGCTTTCAGGGTCTCCTGATGGATAATTAACTTGTTCAGAAATTTCTTCCCCATTATTTGTAGTAATAGTCACTTTGGATGGCCATGCTTGAGGATACATTTTGTCTAAGCTTGAATTAGTTTTGACAACAACCTTTTTAGACAATGAGAGAGTTTGTTCGTTTGCAATTGTTGAATTTGTAAATTCTTCCATAGAGCATTGAGCAAATATTAATCCTGTTGATACACAAAAAGGTAATGAAAATTTTGCAGCCCAAGGAGAACTTGGTTCCATTCCATCCAATAAATCTAAAGCTTGAGAATAAATTTGGACATCGATTTTTTTAATTTGTGAAACATTAACTTTTTGGCTCAAAATTATCGCAGCGTCTACAGCAGCATGTGTATGTCTGCAAGATGCATGAACTTTAAAAGATACATTATTGATTTTCCATGATTCGGGGAGGGATTCTAATGTGTCAAGATTGTTAATCATATTTTCAAAATCTGGGTTTTTAGACATTGAATTTAGTAATCCTTTTTTACCCTCGTAAATTTTTTTTGCTCCAGTAAATGATTCATTTGAGAGTTTTGCTGCTAATATCCCATCGTGCGCAGCTTTTGCCGGATGTAATTGTTTTGACATTGCGCCATCTTCAAGGAATTGCCATAAACCCGAAGCCATAGTTCCTGCGCTCCCTAAAGCATTAACGGTTTGTGGTATGTCCAGTTTGTACAACCTACATGCTGTTGCAACTGCACCCATAGTTCCAGCAGTACCAGTTGTGTGCCATTTTTCATAATGAGATGTGCCTAATGATTCTCCAGTTCTGATACAAACTTCATATCCAATTGCTATTGATTCAAGTAATTCATCAAAGCTCGCATTGATTTCTTCAGAAACTGCAAAAGCTGTGGATATTATTGGAGCTCCTGGGTGAGAGATAGATGTTCTATCAAGATCATCCATCTCTACTACATGGGATGCAGCTGCATTAGAAAAAGCAGCTAAGGGAGCAGAAGTTTTTGATCCGTTGGATAAAATTGTAGATTTGGGGTGCCCTCCCAGTATTTGAGCAATTTTACTAGTAATTTTTGATGGATCTGAATTTGTTCCTGCTATACAAGATCCAATCCAATCTAATAAATATAATTTAGATGTACTTTTTACTTCTTGAGGGACTTTTGACTCAACAATAAATTTTGATAATTGTTGTGAAATTGACATTATTAAACCTGCTTACTAAAAATTCTAACAATTTTTTTTCTGAAAAATACTAATATAATCACCAAGCATATCAGAAAAGAAATAATTAATAATTTAGGTGATTCTGATTTTTTCTCATTGGGACTATGAAATGCCTTAACATCATTAATTGAAAGAGGTAAATTGAGCAAGTCGCTAGCACCAAAAGATTCTTCACGGCCAATTGCAATCCAAAGTTTTCCATATTTGTTTTGAGGATCAGATGATACTAAATAATAAGTCCCCGGTTCTGTGAGCTGAATAGTGTTTTTAAATAGCACCCAAGAATTTGTTTGTGTAAAAGGTTCGTAGAAAGTCGTTGGATTAATTATGTTTTCTGAAGAAAATTTTGTTGATTTTTGAGTTGGTGAAATTAATTCAATTGTTGGGCGAAATTTTGATAATGAATCTAATTTAGGCAGACCTAATTCTAAATATAAAATGTCTCCAGGTTGTGCATTAAATTCAATCCAAGAATTAGGATTGGATTTTGAAATTTGTTGATAAATTGCTTGAGAAATTATTATGCTTTTTAGTTTATGAGAATTTTTAATATTCGAGTTATTTTCCCATGCTACATGGGGGATATGAGCTAGTACTTTACTGTTGGGGAAACATAAAAACAGTACTGTGAAAAATAAAATTAAAAAGGTAATTTTAGTCTTGATATTATTCCCCTCGCAGTTGATTGTAAATTGCCATTGATCTTATCTGGTTTAGGAACATATGGTATTTTTATTTTGAATTTTAATTTATATGCTTGTATTAAAATTCGCAGTTCAGTTTTACTTATAGAAAATATTAATTTTATTATATTAAAAAATGAATTTAAGGATTTTTGATTTTCAAATTTTCCTGAATATGATGTGGAAATAACCTTTGTGTCTTCCTGATATAAATCTATTTGAATAAAAATCATTTTTTCAGAAATTTTAAAAGTAAATTCATAATTGCCTTCTCTAGAAAAAAATGGAGAAACATGAAATTCTTTGGGACTTAAAAATCTTAATGGATTCACATTAATTAAATTTTTTTTAGTTAAGTGATAGTGGTGTGATTCAGAAAAAGTGTTGTGGACTTCAACTAAAATTTCTTCTACATCATTTTCGGAGTTTACTGAAAAATAGAAGGAAGCAGGATTAAATGTATATCCTAAAAATGAAGGAGTCGATAACATCCAAAAAGTATTAGATGAGTTTAATTCAGTGCTGGAAAATTGTAATTTTAATTTGTCTATGATTTTGTCATCTGATGAATCTAAGTA
This sequence comes from SAR202 cluster bacterium AG-426-M11, assembly GCA_003213095.1. GTDB lineage: Bacteria > Chloroflexota > Dehalococcoidia > Lucifugimonadales > UBA826 > AG-426-M11. Next base: position 17,145 of record QCNV01000018.1, read on the forward strand.
ATGTTTGTTTTGAATATTGAAAAAGAATGTAAAAAGTTTTGGCAATTTTTTAGTTGAAGACAAATTTTTTAAGAGCATATGATGAGAAAATTTAAAAGAATGACTTTTGGGTAAAAATCTTTTGTGAAATATTTCTCCCGATATGATAGTTGAATGTTTCATATTAGATTAAAGAATTTAAAATTTTTGCTACTTTTTGACCTGCAACATATCCGTCTTCATGGAATCCATTTTGTAAATATGCCCCACAATAAAGAATCCTGTCATTTTGGTTTAATAATCTGAAATTTTCTATATTTTTGTGTTCAGAATGATTTAATACAGGATGTGCATATTCAGTTTCGTAAATAGTTAGATTTTTTTCAGGAAGAGTATGAGGGTTTAAAGTAACGAAAAAATTGGTTTTACTTTTAAGATTTTGTAATTTGTTCATATAATAAGTTACCTGAACTTGATCTTTATCTGATGTAGAAATTACAGAATTCCATGAAGACCAAAGTTTTGATTTTTTTGGCATAAATGTTTGATCTTTATGCAAAATCACTTTATTAAATGTGTAGGGATATTCGCTTAATATTAGTTTTTTTTCTGAAGAGATATTCTGTACTAATTTTGAAGCTTGATAAGAATGGGTAGCAATTACAGCGTAATCAAATCTTTCAGTTCTTCCGTTTTTAAATTTAATTTGTATGTCGTGAGAGTTATCAATTACAGAAGTTACTTCTGTATTTAAATTAATTTGCCCCTTAAAATTTTCTAGAAATTTGTTGATGTAGTTTTTACTACCATTTTTTATCGTTAGCCATTGAGGTCTAAAAAAAATATTTAGTAATCCATGGTTATCAAAAAAGTTAATAAATGTTGATGTTGGAATATTTTTTGCGTTGGCAATATTGGAGGACCAAATAGCAGAAGCCATGGGCATAAAGTAATTGTGTATTACTTTATCGGGACAATTTAACTGTTGAAGAGTTTCATAAATTGGGGTGTCAATATTTCTGTGCTTTTTAGATTTTTTGAGTTTGTTTAAGGTAATAATAATTGATAGAAAAAAACTCCATTTTTTAAAAAAGAACAATGACCTAAGCTCTGGGAAAAATCCCGAGGGGGTTGTGTTGTAAATGATTTTATCTGAGATGTTTTGATGAGAGAATGACATATCGCTTTTAATCACACAAACATTAAGTTTTCTTAAAAATTTTTCAAAATGTTTGTAATTTTTTTTATTAAATACTATAAATCCTGAATCTATAGGAATAGGATTGTTTTCATCATCTATAGCTTGGATTGTATTACTGTGTCCTCCAACATAGTTGTTTTTTTCAAATATCGAAATTTCAAAATTAGTACTTAAATTGAACGCAGCAGAAATACCAGATATTCCACTTCCGATTATTGCAATTTTCATTGGGTAGCTTCTTTTTCAAAAAGATGATTCATGACTACCCATTCCTTTCCTGAATTAAATCCAAATAATTCAGAACATATTAATAAAAACATTCGAAACCTATTGGTTAGGATTTTTGAGTTTTGAGGTTTTAATTCATAAGATAATTGTTTACTAATTTCCCTTTTGTTGATTTCAAGGTTGTTTAGCCAAGAATCTAATGTTTTTTGGTAGTAAATTCCTTCGATTTCCCAAGATTGAACTATTTTTAATTTTTTTTGAATATCCCCATAAAAATTTTTATATGGCATCATTCCACCAGTGAAAAAATTTTTCGACATCCAAGAGTTACTGAAATCGTCAAAAAACTGAGGGTATTTTTGATGAGAAAAAACTTGAATAAAAAGTTTGCCGTCATCTTCTAACCATTCTTCTATGTTTTGTAATAATAATTTTGTGTTTCTAGTGTGTTCGAACATTTCAATTGATACGATCCGATCAAATTTTTCATTGGTAGAAAATTCTGAAATATCAGCCTTTATTACATTTAAATTATTAAGATTCATAGATGATGCTTTTGCTTCTATGAATTTTTTTTGAGAATTAGAATTTGTTACTGTAGTAATAAAAGACGCGGGGAATTTTTTAGCAAGATATATACATAACGAGCCCCATCCTGATCCCAATTCTAGTATTGAATGGTTGTTGGTTATTTCAGCTCTTTGAGCATATAAATCGAGAGTTTCAGAGTCACTTGTTTCAAGATTTGATTGGAAATTTTTCCATTCAGATCCACTATATTTCATATGTGAGCTTAATATTTTTTCAAAAAAACTTGTTGGAAGTTCGTAATGTTGTGAATTAGCTAAATTCGCATGAATTGTAATTTCGCTGTTGTTAGCTGTTTTTTGAAAGTTGTATTGGATTTGCTTTATTTCTGATTCAGAGAGACTTTGAATTTTTTTAAAATATTTTTTTAGAGCTATTCTAATAAAAGATCTCATGACTCTCTCAGGAAAAATTCTATTATCTACAAAAAATTCGTACCACATTTTATGATCTCGTGAATGATAGTTGAGTGTTGTCTATGTGACCTGACGAAAATGCCCCCTCGCAATAAGCAAAATAATATTGGAATTTTCTATAATCCATTTCTGAAAAACCTAATTCAGATAAAGAGTGCCAATTTTGGGATAAATTATCACTCCAAAACTTTAATGTTTTGGCATAATCTGTGCGTAGGGAAGTTTTTTCTGTAAGTTTGAAACCGAACTTATTTGCAGATTCTTGTATGTATTTTAATGATGGCAATAACCCACCTGGAAAAATAAATTTTTGAATAAAATCGCAATTTTTCCTGTAAATTTCGTATCTTTCATCTGGAATGGTAATAACTTGAATTTGAAGTGTTCCTTCATCTGATAGGATTTGAGAACATTTATGAAAAAAATCATTTATTCCTTTATGTCCTACTGCTTCAAGCATTTCTACAGAAAAAATATGATCATATTTTTTGTCTACAAACCTGTAATCTTTTAATTCTACAGAAACTGTAGCTCCTAGAGATAGTTCTGAGACAAGCTGCTTTGAATGTTCAAATTGGTTTTTTGATAGAGTTATTCCTGTGCTTTGACATTTAAATTCAGACGATGCTCTGGTAATTAGTGCACCCCATCCACAACCAATATCTAAAATCGAAGAACTTTTATTGATTTTTGCTTTATTTAACAAGTTGTCGATTTTGTTTAATTGACCATCGTGGAGGCTACTTACATCTTCTGAAAACATGGCGGATGAGTAAGACATAGATTTATCTAAAAAGCCCTGAAAGAAATCATTGCTCAAGTCATAATGATCTTGAATGTTTTTGGAAGCTCTTTTGATTGAATTGGATGATTTGATTCTTTGAGAAATTATGGATGGGATTTTTCCCAAAGCAATTCCACTGATTACAGAATATTCAGTGTTATTGGTTTTTGATAATAGTTCGAAAATCCCAGAAAGATCATCTGTATCCCATTTCCCTTTTAAGAAAGCATATGAAAATCCAATGTCATACGCCCATAATAGATCCCAAAATGTGCTCCATTCATATATAGTGATTTCTTTTGTTGAATCATTATTAATTAATTTACCATTGGGAAGCTTGATATTTACAGGCAAATTTTTCATAGAATTTAAAATCAATGGATGGATTAATCTTCCAAGAAAATTTGTGAAATTCATTTTTTATTTTAAGAAATTTGTTTCGATGGTGGCGAAATAAATCCTTCGATATTTAGCCTTTCTGTGGCCCATCTTTTTAAAATATTTTTTAATCGGAATTGCACTTCTTCTATATAAGTTTTAGGGCTTTCTACTTCTGCAACTTTTAATCCTAATTGGTCTAGTACTATTTCGCCAACCAAGCTTGTTCCCCCTTGAATATTTGTAATAGCTGCTGTCACAATTCTATTTGGGATGAATTGTAAAAATTGTTTTTCGCTCCTAGATGCGTACGCAAGAATTAATCGGCCTATTTTGCTGTGGTCGTTTAACACGAGATTGATATTATTGATTATTCTTCTAAGTAATTCGGATACAGATCCATTCATTTGAGGGATCCATTTCCTAGTTTTTGCTTCTATTTCCTTGACTGCAGGAATGTGATTAGAAGGCATTTCAAAGGCGACCGCGGCGTGAATTATATGTTCTAATAAATTTGGATCTTTTTCGAGTTGTAAAGCGGTTAGGTCTCTAAATTGGACAGTATGTAAAGCCTCGCGACCTTTTACTTGACTTAGAACTTTATATGTATTGCTGTCTGTGGGGAAAAATTTTCTTTGTAGTTCGTACCAATAATCAGTAATGCATTCTTGAATCATTCCATATGTAGTTAATGCAATAGGATGAAATCCTGAAGAGTGTTCAGTTTGATAATCAATGCTAGATTTGGCATCACCTATTTCTATTTCTAGATCTTTTTGATTGATTCCAAAATCTATTAATATGTTTTTAAATGGGTCAGCATGTCCTAACTCGTCGGGTTCCCAAAATCCTTTCACAAAATTGTTTAACCATTGGGCATCATGCATGTCTGCTCCAATTTTGTAAGTTTCAGCATATTGCTCGGTAAGAGATTCGGTTATTAAGGATAATCTAAAAGAATCAATTACTTCATCACTAGAAAGATTACTGGTTTCTACAATTTTTTCTGGAGAGAAGTTTTCAAACATTGATTCAAGATCAGATGTTTGAATTGTTTTTAATTTTGGTATTTGATTGTCTACATAGTTGTATAGTTTTATGTCAGAATTTTTATTCATACCTAGATTATATATCTAACTTTGATTGAATTTGTTAAATTTAATTTGGAAATCTTGATACCCACATGATTGCATCAAATACTAAACAATGGAATGTGATTATTGCCAAACCTCCAACAGATAAAATCTTTGGGATGTTTGATGTTGTAGAAAAGTCTGTTGTGGTAACAGAAATTAGTAGTCCAACTAGCGAAAGCGCGGCAATCCATAGAGATGCAACTGATAGGTACCAAAACAATGAGTTAGATGTTTCGAGGAAAGCTACTGAAGCAGGCATCCAAATAGTTGAAGAAATCAAAAAACTAATCGTTAAGATTAATATCAAATTGCCATTTAATGGAGATTTACTACTAAAAACATCTGCGGACACATTAAATATTGATATATATAAAAATGTTAAGTATCCAGCAGCAGCCAATAGCATAAAAGTTACTACTACATTTCTAGTTGTACCAACGACTCCGCCCCAAAGAGGTTCTCTTTGTTCCGGAAACATCATTAAACAAACAATGTAACTTCCTAAAACAGCAATTCCTCCGAATATATTGATAAAAACGAAAATGTTTGTTTGTGACATTAATACCTCATTTATGTTTTGTGTGGGATGGGCTATATTGTCCATAATACACATATTTGTGCTATAGTACAAATATGGAGTATTAGATGAAAGTATTTTTAGTTGGAGCTACTGGGTTTGTTGGAAGAACTACAACGGCTTTTTTGTTAGGTCAAGGCCATGATGTTGTGGCTTGGGTCAGAGATTCAAATCAAGCTAAAGATCAGCTTGGGAGGGATGTCACGTTGGTTTCTGAAGATGTTGACCTAGTCAAAGAAATGGAAAATGCAGATGTGGTTGTTAATTTGTCTGGTCAGCAACTAAGTGGCGTTCGTTGGACTAAAAACAGAAAAAAGCGTTTTTATGAAAGTAGGGTGGGTATAAACAATCAGTTAGTAGAGGCAATGAAGAATGCAACCAATCCCCCTCATACTTTTTTAAGTGCAAATGCGATTGGTTTTTATTCCCCCTCTCCAAAAAAAGTGACTGATGACGATCCTTCCAACAATGATACATTCCTTGGGAAGCTATGTTCTGAATGGGAGCAATCAGCAAATGAAGCTAAAAATATTGGTATAAGAGTTTGCAACTTAAAATTTGGGTTGGTTTTAGGTAGAGAAGGT
>QCNV01000019.1 GCA_003213095.1 SAR202 cluster bacterium AG-426-M11
GCATGTTTGGCTGTTTCCTCAGGAATACCGGCCATTTCAAATAAAACCTTTCCAGGCCTAATTACTGCTACCCAATGGTCTGGGGCACCTTTACCTTTACCCATCCGTGTTTCAGCAGCTCTAGCAGTTACACTTTTATCAGGAAATACTCGGATCCACATCCTTCCACCTCTCCTAGCATACCTTGTCATAGCACGACGAGCTGCTTCTATTTGACGAGAAGTCAGCCAAGCAGCTTCAGTAGCTTTTAAACCGTATTCCCCAAAGTTTAATGTACTACCTGCTACAGCTACACCTTTTCTACGTCCACGATGATGACTTCGATATTTTGTTCTCTTAGGTTGTAACATACTTATTCAGTATCCTTATCTTGAGTTTCTTCTACACTAATATTTTGATTCTGCTTGTCATCTTGTGCAGTAACAACAACTTGAATAGCTGGTACATCCAAATCATCTTGTTGGCTTGGATCAGAAACAATATCTGATTCGACAGAAGTGTCACCAACTAATGTAGGATTTAATATCTCACCTCGGCAAATCCATACTTTGACCCCAATTACACCAAATTCAGTTTGAGCTTCAGCTAATCCATAATCAATATCAGCACGTAAAGTATGAAGAGGAACTCGTCCTTCCATAGCTTTTTCAGATCGAGCAATATCAGCACCCGCTAAACGACCGGAACATAAAATTTTTATCCCTTCGGCCCCTGATTGCATAGTTCTAGTAATAGCCTGTCTCATTGCTCTTCTAAAAGCAATTCTTCTTTCAAGTTGATCAGCAACATTACGGGCAACCAAATATGCATCTAGTTCAGAATCTCTTATCTCTTTTACATTCAATTTAGCTCTTCTATTTCCGGTTAAAGTTTCTAAAGTTTTTCTTAATTCATCTACTCTTTGACCTCCTCGACCGATAACAATACCAGGACGAGCAGTGTGGATAGTTACAGAAACTTCTTCTGAATCTCTTTGAACATCAACTTTTGAAATCGCGGCATCTTGATACAAAGAACTGATAACATTACGAATATTAATATCTTCTTTAACTAAAGAAGCGTACTCTTCTTTTTTATCTGCAAACCAAGTAGCATGCCAGTCTCTAGTAATGCCAACCCGAAATCCGTTTGGATGAATTTTTTGTCCCACTAAATACTCTCCTCTGCAACTACTACAGTAATATGGCTACTTCTTTTTTGAATCCTACCGGCTCTTCCTCTTGCCTCAGCTCTATATCGCTTAAGTCTAGGAGCTTCATTTGCAAAAATCTCAGAAACAATTAAATCTTCCGAACGAGCCATTAATTCATTTTCAGCATTTGAAACTGCAGACTTAACAGTTTTTGCTACAGTTTCAGCAGCAGGTGATTGCATAAACTGCAATTGCACTAATGCTTCATTAACATTCATACCACGAACCAAATCAACAATAGGTTTTAATTTTTTTACTGAAATACCTGTATTTTTACTTTGGGCTCTAATGCTCATTTTTGTACCTTTTATCCAACTCTAGAAATTCTTTCAGATTTAGATGAATGACCTCTAAAAGTTCTAGTAGGAGCAAACTCCCCTAATTTATGACCAACCATGTTTTCGGAAATAAATACCGGCACATGTCTACGACCATCATGAACTGCTATAGTTAGACCAATCATATCGGGCATAATCATCGATGCTCGTGCCCAAGTCTTTATAACTTCTCTACTATTGGAATTGACTACTCTTTCTACTTTTTTAGCCAATTTAGGATGAACGTATGGACCTTTTTTAATTGATCTAGACATTTATTTCCTCTACTTGTTATATCTTCTTCTAACAATAAATTTGTTAGATGGTTTATTTTTCTTTCTAGTTCTCAACCCCAACGCAGGTTTACCCCAAGGAGTTTTGGGACCCGGCATTCCAATTGGAGATCTACCTTCACCGCCACCATGTGGATGAGCATTAGGAGCCATAGCTACTCCTCTAACTTCAGGGCGTCGACCTAAATGCCTTTTTCTACCAGCTTTTCCTAATTTCACATTTTTGGTGTCAACAGCACTAAGTTGACCAATAGTCGCCATACATGTACTTAAAATATTTCTCATTTCACCTGAAGGTAATCGCAATAACGTGTACTTACCTTCTCTTGCTAATACTTGAGCTGATGCTCCAGCGCTCCGTACAATTTGACCACCACGTCCAACCTGTAATTCAATGTTATGAACAATTGTCCCGGATGGTATTTTTTCTAATGGCAATGCATTTCCTGGCCTGAAATCAGCTCCCTCGCCAGACATTACTGTATCATCAACTCTTAATTGATTTGGAGCTAAAATGTATCTCCAATCTCCATCAGCGAACTTAATTAAAGCAATTCTTGATGACCTATTAGGATCATATTCAATGCTATGAACTGTTCCAGGAACACCAAAATTATCTCTTTTAAAATCAATTACACGAAACCGTCGCTTGTGACCACCACCCCTATGACGAACTGTCACTTTACCTTGAGAGTTACGACCACCAGTTTTTTTAATTGGTTTTAGGAGAGATTTTTTGGGTTTACTAGAAGTAATATCATCAGTAGTTTGTAAAATTAAACCTCTTTGTCCTGGAGTAATAGGTTTTCTACTTTTTAATGGCATACTACACTCCCTCAAAAATAGTGATTGAATCACCTTGTGAAACGGTAACTATAGCTTTTTTCCAAGTTTTCTTTTGAGTGAATTTAGGGCCAAATCGTTTTCTTTTGCCCTGAACAGTCATAGTATTCACTTTAGTTACCTTCACATTAAAAGCATCCTGAACAGCTTGTTTAATTTCCAACTTTGTAGCTTGAGGTGCAACCTCAAATGAATATCTGTTTTGTTCTTGCAACAAAGTAGATTTCTCTGTAACAAGAGGTTTTCTTAAAATAGAAAATTTATGACCTCTACTCATTAGAAATAATCTCCTCTACTGCAAATCTAATTTGATCAATTTCAGAAACTTGATCATTATTTAATGAATCTGTATCAGAAACTTCATCTAAAGCCTCAATACTAGAAAATGAATTTTCTCCCTTATAAACACCACCCCATATCTCTTCAACCTTACGTACGGCATCGACACTCATTACGACCCATTTTTTATTTATAAGGTCTAAAGCATTTAATAGTTGTACAGGCAATGTTTTAACAGAATCGATATTTTGAGCAGATCTAACCAAATCAGAATTAACTCCATCAGTAACTAACAAAGAGGACTCATTCACAGAAAGTGCGCCAAGCAATTTAACTACTGACTTAGTTTTAGCATTCTCAATATCAAAATTATTTACAAGCAATAGATTACCTTGACGAGTTTTATCAGATAAAACAGACAGCATTGCCAAACGTCTCATTTTCTTTGGAGTATTTTTCCTAAAACTTCTAGGAGTAGGGCCAAATGCTCTTCCTCCACCTACCCAAACAGGTGAACGAGTAGAACCTTGCCTAGACCTTCCTGATCCTTTTTGAGGACGAGGTTTAGCTCCGCCACCAGACACTTCAGAGCGAGTTTTTGTCTTAACTGTTCCTTGTCTTTTATTAGCCAAATAACCTACGACCACTTGGTGAACTAAAGCAGTTTTAGCAGGAACACTAAAAACATCTTCACGTACCTCAATGTCTCCGGAGCTTGCGCCTTTTATGTCTGTAACTTGTAATTTCATTTCTACCTACGAGCTTTTTTTAATCAAAATTAAAGATTCATATCTACCAGGAACAGAACCTTTGACTAATAATCTATTATTTTCCACGTCTACATTTACAACTTTAAGATTTTTAACCGTGACTTGATCGCCACCCATTCGGCCTGCCATCCTCATACCTTTAATAACTCTTCCAGGAGTAGAACCTGCACCAATAGAACCAGGGGCTCTATGCCTGTCCGACTGTCCATGAGTTTTAGGGCCGCCTCTAAAGTTATATCTTTTAACGCCACCTTGAAATCCTTTACCCTTGGATGTTCCTGTCACATTGACTTTCTCACCCTCCTCAAAAATACTGACGTCAAATTGATCACCCAAAGAAATATCAGAGTAATCATCTGCCTTAAATTCTCTTAAATATCTAAAAAGTGAATCCCCTGATTTGCTTAGATGACCAAGAGACGGCTTATTAACTTTTTTGATGGATTCATAGCCTAATTGAACACTTTGATAGCCATCAGTCTCGTCATTTTTAATTTGAGTAACAACACACGGGCCAACTTCAATAGCAGTAACTGCATCGGCAGTTCCGTCTTCGTAGAAGTACTGAGTACCTCCAATTACTTTTCCTATTAATCCCTTTACTGACACAATTAATCCCTTATAACTTTATTGAAATATCAACGCCGGCTGGCATATCTAAATTTGTAAGCGAATCTATAGTTTTTGAAGTAGGATTATGAATGTCTATCAAACGATTATGAGTCCTAATTTCAAAATGCTCTCGTGAATCTTTATCAATGTGTGGAGCTCTCAAAACACAAAATCTTTTAATAGCAGTAGGAAGTGGCACAGGACCAGCTACCCTAGCTCCAGTACGTTCTGCTGTCTGGACAATTTGTCCAGCAGATTGATCAAGTATTCTATGATCAAATGCTTTTAATATTACTCTTATTTTTTGTGCGTTTTGAACCATTTTTTTCTCTTTATTTACACTGATTGAGACTCAACAACTGAATCTGGAGCCTCTAAATATTCTCCAAACTCCATTGAATATCCTGCTCTACCTTGAGTTAAAGATCTAAGATCGTCTGCATAACCAAAGCTTTCAGCTAAAGGCAAAGTAGCTTTAACTATTTGAGTATCACCTTGAGCATCAACACCACTCATAATGGCTCTGCGACGTCCAAGATCTCCAATTATATCTCCCAAATAGTCTTCAGGAGTGACAACTTCTAAATTCATAACCGGTTCCAAAACATACGGACCAGCTTTATTTACACCGTTTTTCGCAGCCATAGATCCTGCAATTTCAAACGAAACTTTAGAAGAATCAACATCATGATAACTTCCATCTACTAAGCGGACCAATAGGTCTATTACAGGAAAACCTGATTTAGGACCTGTAGTTAGTGATTTTCTGACACCATCTTCAACAGAAGAAATAAATTCTGTGGGAATAGCACCGCCCTTAATTTGGTTATCAAACATAACACCTGAACCTTTTTCTAAAGGTTCCATCTCGATGATTACATGACCATACTGACCATGCCCACCTGACTGACGTACAAATTTCCCTTCAGCCTCAGTATTCTTTCTAATTGTCTCTCTAAAAGCCACTCTAGGTTTGCCAACATTAGCTTCGACCTGAAACTCTCGCTTCATACGATCTACTAAAATTTCTAAATGCAATTCACCCATACCTGACATAACAGTTTGTCCAGTTTCTTCATCATACTTAATAGTGAAAGTAGGATCTTCATCAGACAATTTAGAAAGTGCTTCACCTAACTTATCTTGATCAACTCGAGATTTAGGCTCAACAGAAACAGAAACAACAGGATCAGGAAATTCTATTTTTTCAAGCAAAATGGGGTCATCTATTGAACAAATTGTTTCACCAGTAGAAGTATCTTTTAATCCTATTGCCGCTGCAATTTCTCCAGCAAACACTTCTTCAACATCTTCACGTTGATCGGCATGCATTTTTACGATTCTTCCTAACCTTTCCCTATCACCAGTTACTGTATTCAAAACACTAGAACCTGACTTAGCAGACCCTGAATAAACACGGAAATAAACTAACCTACCAATATACGGATCAGTCACAGTTTTAAAAGCAAGTGCTGAAAATGGCTCTTCGTTACTAGCAGATCTCGACAAAGAATCATCAGATCCTGGTCTAGTCCCTTCAACAGCAGGAACATCAAGAGGTGATGGCAAATAAGCACCTATAGCATCTAACAGTGGTTGAACACATTTATTTTTCAAAGCAGTACCACACAAGACCGGAACAACCTTATTAGCAATTGTAGAAGTTCTAATAGATTTTTTTAATTCATCTATGGAAATTTCTTCTTCATTCAAAAACTTTTCTAAAATTTCATCATCTTGTTCGGCAAACTTTTCAATCATTTCACTTCGACGTAATTCAAATTCTTCAGAAAATTCATCAGGTACACCACCTTCTGTCATGTTACCCTCAGCATCAAAAGTGAATGATATCCCTTCCACCAAATCAATTACCCCATAAAACTGATCTTCACTACCCATAGGAATTTGGATGGGTATAGGATTAGCTTTGAGTCTATCAATGATAGTATTTATAGCTTTGTAATAGTCACCACCAACTTTGTCCATCTTATTGATAAAACAAATTCTTGGCACACCATATTTATCTGCTTGCCTCCATACAGTCTCAGATTGAGGCTGAACTCCTGCAACAGAATCAAAAACTACTACTCCTCCGTCAAGTACACGTAAACTTCTTTCAACTTCAGCAGTAAAGTCAACGTGCCCCGGAGTATCAATAATGTTTAAATCCCACTCTTTCCAAGAGGTAGCTGTAGCAGCGGAAACTATGGTAATCCCTCTTTCTTTTTCTTGTTCCATCCAGTCTGTAGCAGTATTACCATCATCAACACTACCCAATTTATGGATTCTTCCAGAAAAATATAAAACCCTCTCAGACACAGTAGTTTTACCAGCGTCAATGTGAGCAATAAAACCAATGTTTCTTGTTTGTTTTAATGATGTCTTAGGCATTACTTATTTTCCCTGTATCTTTTTATCTACCAACGATAATGAGCAAAAGCTCTATTTGCTTCTGCCATCCTAAATACTTCTTCTTTTCGCCTCACTGCAGCTCCTTGATTTCTTGAAGCATCAAGCAATTCTGCAGATAATTTTTCAGGCATTCCTCGACCAGTGCGAGCTCTCGCACCATTGACTATCCATCTCATAGCTAGAGCTAAGCGTCGTTCAGGTCTTACTTCGGTAGGAACTTGATAATTAGCTCCACCGACTCTTCTAGATCTGACTTCAATCATAGGGGTTGCATTCTTAATAGCTTGCTCAAAAACTTCAAACCCAGATCTTCCGCTTTCTTTTTCAGCTCTTTCTAAAGCATCGTAAACTATTCTTTGTGCAGTAGTTTTTTTACCATCTAGCATTACATTATTAATAAACTTAGCTAAATCCACACTATTATGAAGTGGGTCTGGTAATATTTTTCTTACCTCAGCTCTTCTTCTTCTAGCCATACCTATTCGTTCCTAGTCCCATATTTACTCCTACCACGTTTTCTATCTTGAACACCAGCGGTATCCAAAACACCTCTGACTACGTGATATCTAACACCAGGCAGGTCTCTTACTCTTCCACCTCTGATCAAAACTGCAGAGTGTTCCTGTAAATTGTGTCCTTCTCCTGGAATATATGCCGTTACTTCCATACCATTTGTTAGCCTGACTCTAGCAACTTTTCTTAAGGCTGAGTTAGGTTTCTTGGGGGTTTGGGTACGTACCTGCACACAAACTCCTCGTTTGTGTGGAGAACCTGCACCTCTAGTACCTTTGTTTTTTAAAGTATTCCAAGACAAATCTAAAGCAGGAGCAGTATTCTTCCTGAACTTCTTTTTTCTTTTCTTTCTAATTAACTGATTTACTGTAGGCATATTGTTCCTTAAATAAATTTTTACACAGAAAAAATAAGCCCCATTTTTAGGGGCGACAAGGAAAAATTATAGTCTTGAGTAGATTCACTGTCAACGATTATGATAATCAAAATCTAATCAAAATATTACATCCGCGTATTTAAGCTGTCATTCAGATCAATTATCATTCTATTTTTTAATAGATCTACGCTTTTTATGTACTCAGATAATGCAGGAATTAGTATGTCAGTAAAATTTTGTAAATGAATTACGTATACATCATTTGAGCCAGTTTCAATAATTTCTACAATCTCACCTAAAAAATCTTCATGGATATCGTAAACATTAATTCCAATTAATTGATGATGAAAATACATTCCTGAGTCTAATTTGAAGTCTAAGTGTTTAATAGTGAGATTTTTACCAATTAAGTTTTCAGCAATTTCACGATTATTTATACCTTCAAGCCTAACAATAATCCCTTTAGATGAATTTGAATTAGAAACAATTTGGTAATTTTGACCATTGATATATATTGAATTTCCAACATTAAATCGGTCATTAACATCAGAGAAAGAACGAATTTTTAATTCACCCTTTAAACCTCTAACTCCACTGACAATCCCAACTAAAATATGGTCATCTGGAATATTATTTAGAGACACTTAATACTCTTGAAATTATTGAATTTCTAAAACTGCGTGGACCCCTTCTTTAACTGCAGCAACCCTCAAAAGAGAACGAATTGATTGTGCAACCACACCTTTTCTACCTATGATTCTTCCTTTATCTTCAGGATTAACCTGTAATGTAAACAATAATTTTTCTGATGAGTCATCACATTCAACGACTACATCGTCTGGATGGGAAACTAAAGATCGAGCTATATACTCAATCAAGGCTTTCATATCTGTCATAATTACCTTCGTATATTTATTCAGAATCAGATGCTGGCTCAGCTTCATTTTCTGAAGAAACTTCGGCTTTCTCAATCATTCTACGAACAGCATCCGTAGGTTGAGCGCCTAGACGCATCCATTCTCTAGCTTTTTCAGAATCAATGACCACCTCTGGAGGATCCATTCTCGGATTATAATGACCTAAATGATCCACAAAAGCACCATCTCGTGGTTTTCTTTGATCAGCTACTACAATCCTATAACTAGGTTGGTTTCTCGAACCTGTTCTTTTCAATCTGATTCTTAGCAAAATTTACTCCCTAGATGAAGAAACGACATCTTGAATGGCTTTCATAATCCTAGATTTTCTTCGAGCAGCATTTTTAGGATGAATTGCTCCTCTTTGAGCAGCTCTATCCAATGAGGAATAAACTTGACTAGCTGTTTCTTGAGCTTGATCAATGTCTCCATCACTCAAAAGTTTTCTAATTTTGGTAATTTGATTTCTAGCCTTTGATTTTAAAGGCAATTTGTTTTCTCTTTTTCTCAAACTAACCCTATGGGCTTTTGCACTTGGCACAGTATATTAATCTCCTATACTCTCTTACTTGCTATACCTCTTAGACGGATTACACCCAAAACACCACTTACTGCTTCTAGTTTAGTATAGAGTCTATCTAGCTGCTCTATCCCACTTGTATAAACAGTCAAAGAAATAAAAACCATATCATCGTACTCTTCTGTATTGATATTGGCAATATTAATTTTCTCATTAGAAATAACCGATGTTACATCCCCCAGTAAGCCCACTCGATCTTCACATTTTAATTGAATTCGTACAGGATTAAGGGTTTTAGTTTCACCCCAGGTAACAGAAACCAATCGTTCTGATTCATCCTCTGCAAGAATATTCGGACAATTCTGACGATGTACTGAAACACCTCTTCCTCTAGTAATAAATCCTACAATTAAATCTCCCATTATCGGATTACAACATCTAGCAATAATAGTATATAAATCACCAACTCCCAAAACTTGAATTCCTGACGCTGGTCCCGTTCTAGAGGTTTCCACTATATTTGATTTGGTAGGCTTATGTTCATTAAGTGTCAATCTATTCAAAATCTTCTCAGTAGTTAATGAACCATCACCTAAAGCTACAAACAAATCTTCAATATTTTTATAATGCAATTTTTCTGCAACATTTTTTTCTTCAACATCAAGATCTAATCTACTTAATTTTTGGAATAATTCTTTTCCTCTAACAATATTAGTTTGCCTCTCTTGCCGATTAAACCAGTGTCTGATTTTTGCTCTAGCAGATGCTGTTTTTACATATCCAAAACTTGGATTAATCCAGTCGTGACTTGGACCTTTCATTGTTTTGCTAGTCATAATTTGCACAGTATCTCCATTATTCAACTCATGATTTAAAGATACAAGTTTGCCGTTCACTTTTGCTCCAACACATCCATGACCAACATCAGTATGAATCCTGTAAGCAAAATCTAAAGAGGTAGCTCCAATTGGTAATTCAATCACATCTTCATTAGGGGTATATACAAAAACTTGGTTCTGAAAAATATCTGTTTTAAATGATTCGACGAAATCTACAGGCCCATCAGCATCTCTCTGCCAGTCAAGTAACTTGCGTAACCAAGTCATTTTTTCTTCAAATGCAGTGTCTGTCTCTACACCTTCTTTATACAACCAATGAGCGGCTACACCATACTCTGCAACCTGATGCATTTCTTTGGTACGTATTTGAACCTCTACAGGTAAGGAATTTTCTCCTAAAACAGCTGTATGTAAAGATTGATATAAATTATCTTTTGGATTAGCTATATAATCGTCAAACTGATTGGGTAAGGGGTGATATTTGGTGTGGATCACACCAAGAGCTGCATAACAATCTTTAACCTCATCAACAATAATTCTTACCGCAAACAAATCATGTATCTCACTTACTTCTCGATTAATGTTTGCATATTTTTGAATTTTTTTATGGATGCTAAAAATATGTTTAGGTCTTCCATAAACATTAGCACGTATTTCTTGAGACAATAATTCATTTTCAATTTGGCTAACTATATTTTTTACATACTCTTCTCTTACTTGTCTTTTAGAATTCAATCTTTTAGAGATATTTTTATATTCTTGAGGATTTAGTTGTTGAAAAGATAAATCTTCTAATAACCACTTGATTTCCCAAATCCCTAATCTGTGAGCCAAAGGTGCATAAATTTCGATAGTTTCTCGGGACATAGCTAATCTTCTATTTAAAGGCAAAAAAGAAATAGTTCGCATATTATGAAGACGATCTGCCAATTTGATTAGCACTACCCTCACGTCATCTGCCATAGCCATCAACATTTTTCTTAAAGTTTCTGCTTGAGCAATATCTTCAGGAATATCTTCATCATAAAAATTAGTAGTGGGCGAAAATTCACTATCACCAATTACATCATTACGAGATAATTTCGTAACACCATCAACCAACCTACTCACATCAAGTCCAAAAATTCTTTCAATATCCTGAGTGTCACAATCACAATCTTCTACAACGTCATGAAGTAATGCTGCTGCGATAGTACTTGAATCTAACTTAAGGTCAGCTAAAAAAATTGCTGTCTGTTTTGGATGCTCAAAAAAATCCTCTCCTGAAAGCCTCAATTGACCGTCGTGAGCTTCTCGAGCAAAGTTGTAAGCTTTTTCGATAAACTTAATATCTTTATTTTTCAGATAAATTTCAATTTTTGAATATAAATCTGAATCTATTGTGCAATCTTTTTGTTTTACCATAAATCCCACACATATTTATCGTATTGTCTTATGATTATAGCTTAAGAAAGAAATTCAAACATTGTTATATACAATATCTGAATAAAGCGTGATTAATTTGGAGAAACAAATGCCATTTCAAGCACCACGAGGAACATTCGATATTCTTCCGGATGAAGAAGAAATCTGGAATAAGGTTCAACAAGCTTGCTTTGAAACAGCAAGACTATTTGGTTATAGATACATTGAAACACCAGTATTCGAGGAGTCTGGGTTATTTCAAAGAACAGTTGGGGAAAATACAGATATTGTAGAAAAGGAAATGTATTCCTTTGATGATAAAGGTGGGGAGAATATTAGCCTCAGACCTGAAAATACTGCAGGTGTTTGCAGGGCATTTATAGAAAATGGACTACACAATACAACTTTACCATCAAGACTTTTTTATTATGGCCCCATGTTCAGATATGAAAGACCTCAATCAGGAAGATATAGGCAATTTCATCAATTTGGAATTGAATGTATCGGAGAAGCATCACCAGACGTTGATTACGAAGTGATAAAAATTGCTTGGGACGTATTAAAAATACTAGACTTTGGCAATGTAGTTCTGAATGTCAATTCATTAGGAGATAGTCAAGATAGATATCTATATTCTGAAGAATTAAAAAAATATTACAGTAAATATTTAAATGATTTACCTAGAGTGGATCAACTTAGATTTGAAAGATCTCCACTTAGAATCCTTGATTCAAAAGAAGATATCACAATTAAAATTTCTGAAGATGCCCCTAAAACTTTAGATTTTATATCTACTGAAAGCTCAATTCATCATGAAAATCTGATATTAAATTTAGATCAATTAAGTTCAATAGATAAAGAATTCAAGTATAAAATCAATCACAGATTGGTTAGGGGTCTCGATTATTACAATAAGACAGTTTTTGAGTACACCAGTGACTCTTTAGGTCCCCAAGGAGTTTTGCTTGGAGGTGGAAGATATGATCCATTAATTAAAATTTTAGGTGGACAAGATACACCTGCTGTTGGTTTTGCTATGGGGATAGAAAGAGCTGTAAATGAGCTGAAAAAAAACATTGATATAGAAAAAAATTATGTCGATGCAGTATTAATTGTTACAAATGATGATCTTAGGATCCAATCGGCTCAAATAGCAAACAATCTAAGAAACCATAAAATTAGAACAATTATCGCACCAAGAAAATCAATTAAAGCTCAAATGAGATTTGCAAATAATATCAATTCAAAATGTGCGGTTTTTATTGGTCACGATGAGTTAGAAGCAAATAAATTATCAATCAAACTATTACAAGAAAAATCTGAACAAATTGATATAGATCTAAATGATATCTCTCAATTTAAAAAGATTCTAAGCTCTTAGTATTAACGTATATAAACTATTGAAAATAACACAAACAAAAAACTAATTTAGGAGAACAAGAAAAAATTTCTTAATCAAATCAATAAATTTTTTCAAAAAATACCATGATCAATTCAACTATTAATAAAACTATTGAAGAAGCTCAAACTATGATGAAAGATCAAAAAATTGATGGATGGCTTCTATACGACTATCGCGGAATGAACCCAATTCTTTGGGACACAATTGGACATATATCTCATGTAACTAGGCCGTGTTGGTTTTGGATACCTCAACAAGGTTCACCTGAAATAATTTCTAGTTATGTAGACCAAAACAGGTTTGAACATCTAGAATTTCATACTAATTTTTGGGTGAGCAGAAACGAAATGATCGATATACTCAAAAAAATTCTGAAAAACTCTAAAAAGATTGCTATGGAATATTCTCCATTAGTTTCTCTTCCGCGGATTTCAAAAGTCGATGCAGGAACTATAGAGTTAATTAAAAGTTTGGGTGTAGAAGTAATTTCTTCTGCTGATTTAGTTCAATTTTCAACTCAAAGATGGGATGAAAAAGACTTAAACTCTCATCTAAAAGCTGCTGAAATCCTAACTACAACAGTTAAGTCTGCATTTGATTTTATAGGATCAAATATCAATTCAAATCCTACTGAATTTGAAATAGCTGAATATATAAGAGACATGTTCAAAAACAATAATTTGTATTCACCTGATGGACCGGTAGTTGCTGCAAATTATCATTCTGCAGACCCTCATTTTGAACCAACTAAAGAATCTTCAAATAAAATTTATGAAGGTGATTGGGTTTTAATAGACCTTTGGGGTTGCTTGGAAGAGTCTCAAGGAATGTATGCTGATATAACTTGGACAGCATACGTTGGCGACAAGATCCCCACAAAAAATCAATCTGTTTTTAATGCAGTCATTGGAGGAAGAGACCAGGCAGTAGAAATGATGAAGGAATCTCACTCTAATGGAAAAATTTTGCAAGGATGGGAATTAGATAAAATTGCTAGAGATTACATCAGTTCATGTGGGTATGGAGAATATTTCAGCCATAGATTAGGTCATAGTCTAGGAAGAGAAGTTCATAGCAATGCTGTAAATTTAGATGGATGGGAAACTCATGATACAAGATCTTTTGTCCCTCAAATTGCTGTAACAGTTGAACCTGGTGTTTATTTACCTAATGAATTTGGAGTTAGATCTGAAATAGATGTCTTTTATTATTCAGATGGCCCAGAAGTTACCACTGAAATTCAAACTAAACCATACGTAATAAGATAAATTATTGGTTAATCTTTTTTGGTAATTTCACAAAAATTAAGATTATCGTAGAAATCATTGCTACAATCCCGCTATATATAAAAGGCATTTTTAAGCCATTTGGTTGCCCTATATAGTCTGATAACGCTCCTGCAATAAAGGGAGATATAAAACCAATAATTGTTGCGGCATAAATCAACGAAACTACAGTTGATTGAGCTTTACCGTCTACCGTATCCATAGCTGCTGCAATAAATATTGTATGCAGAGAATAAAGAAAGCAGCCCATAATTAAAACATTAATAATCAAAGGAACTCCATCAACTGAAAAGTATAATGAAAAATATAATAATGATAAAAATGTCATAGCAGGAATTAAAACAATTTTTCTACCATATACATCGGATATCCAGCCCATTAATGGTTGTGCAGCAATACCTGCAACTTGAGAACCTGCTAAATACAATCCAACCGTCAACTCATCTTTACCTAAACCACCATCTTCTATTGCAGACAATAAATAAACAGGTAGAAAAACAGCTATAGCCTCTTGACCCATAGCTCTAAATCCAGTTACAAAAATCAGACCTAACATAGATTTATTTTTTAATAACAAAACTAAATCATGAAAATATTTTTTTAAAGAATCAGTATTTGTTTCATTACTAGGAATATCTCTCATCATTAAATAAACAATAATGGCACAAACAAATGCAGGAATAATTCCTATTCTAAAAACTTCTCTCCATGTAAAAGCAAATAAGTAAGTAACAGTAATTAATGTTCCCACCTTAAAAGTTTCAGTAGTCAAAAGGCCAACTATCAAAGGACCCAACATTTGACCAACTGATCCCCCTGTACCATGTAAAGAAATAGCAAATCCTCTTTTATCTGGAAATTTTCTAGATAAAGACGCTATCGCTGGAGGATGATACAAAGACGGTCCAATTCCTACCAATAACATGGCACCTAATATCCACCAAAAACTTGGGGCAATCCCTAATAAAAAATACGAAATACCCATTAAAGACAAGGAAATAAACAACATGAGACCTGATTTATTTGCAAACCTCTCACCTAGATATCCAGCAACCATAGTGGTCCCGCCATTTGTTGCACGATTTGCACCTGTAATCACACCATATAGCTTCCCGCTTAAACCAACTTCTAATTTTAATTTCGCTAATAGAATTGGGGTAGCCGACAAATAAATATGTTTAATTGCATGACCGAAAATTACTGCAGCAGCTAATTGATTTCTACCCTTACGGTAATCTAAGGAACGGTCATCATTAGTATCCAAATTAAATACCCTTAAAGTTATGATTTCGTATGTTAGTCAAAATTCCAAAATTTGTAAAAATGACTTAAAGGCCCATGTCCATTACCTATTTGAAAATTATTTGATATGGCATTAAAAACATAGTCTTTTGCATCTTTTACCGATTCATACAAAGACTTTTGATTTGCAATTCCTGAAGCTATTGCAGATGCAAAAGTGCATCCTGTTCCGTGAGTGTTGAGAGTCTCTACACGTTTAATACTAAAAACATAAAAATCATTGCCATCAAAAAAAACATCTGAAGCATTGTCTTGATTCAAATGACCACCCTTAACGACAACATTAGAAGCACCCATATCATATAATTTCATGGCTGCCTTTTTCGCTGAATCAATATCTATTACATCTATATTAGTAAGCTGGCTAGCTTCAGGAGCATTTGGCGTAATTACAAAACTTTTAGGAATTAATAAACCAATCAAAGAATTTATCGCCTCATTCTTTAAGAGGGTATCTCCACCTTTTGCAACCATTACAGGATCTAGCACTAGTTTTTGGTCAGGAAAATCAGACAAACAATGATCTACACATTCAATAATTTCAACCGAAGACAACATGCCGATCTTGATCACATCAGTGTTAAT
The DNA here is from genome assembly GCA_003213095.1 of SAR202 cluster bacterium AG-426-M11. Taxonomy (GTDB): domain Bacteria; phylum Chloroflexota; class Dehalococcoidia; order Lucifugimonadales; family UBA826; genus AG-426-M11. The sequence continues at coordinate 15,863 of QCNV01000019.1, forward strand.
ATCATTCATGATCGAATTAAATTGACCTTCTATGATTGATACTGGTAATTCTACAATCCCTTGTACACCTAAAGTGTTTTGAGCAGTAATAGCTGTCAAAACTGAAGTTCCATAAACCCCATGTGCTGCAAATGTTTTCAAATCTGCTTGAACACCAGCTCCAGCACCAGAATCAGATCCTGCAATAGTCATAGCCTTAGGAATATTTAATTTTGTTTTCATATCTCACTTAGCATATTCATCAGTAAATGACGCTGAATAATCTACCAAATTATCAGTAATTTGATTCTGGTACATCCACTTTGAAAAATTTTCCCATTTTTCTTGTTTTTGTGTTCCAAAATTACCATCCTCGTCCACCCACAAATTTGTCAACAAATCAGCTCCAGGCCTATCTATTCCTTCATCTATTTCAGGTACATATTTTATAAGTGTATCTACTCCAGATTGAGGGTCATTGATAGCTTTTGTGTAGCCCTTAATCACAGCTGTGGTAAATCTTTCAACGATTTTAGGATTTTTTTCTAAATAATCTTCACTTGTAACTAAAACCAGTTCATAATAATCGGGAACTCCCCAGTCCTCCATTCTAATAACGTTAACTGGGTAACCTTCATTTTCCAACAAAATACTCTCATGGCTATAATACGCGCCCACAATAGCATCAACAGTATTTGAAATTAGTGAAGAGCCTAATTCCCACCCTACATTTACAACTTCAACATCAGATATAGAGATACCCGAAGTCTGTAACATTGTTGCTAATGCATCTTCATTCCAAGGAATCCCTGGGTAACCCACTTTTTTTCCTTTTAAATCATCTGGAGAATCAATCCCTGAAGACTTGAGAGTCATCATAGAATTTAATGGATGTTGGACCATTCCTAAAACGGACACTACTGGAACCCCTTCATCTCTAGCAATCAATACATCAGGTTGATAATTCATTCCAAAGTCATCAGAACCAGCAGCAACAGTCTGTAAAACTGTAGAAGGATCAGATGGGGTATAAATTTCTACCTCTAAATTTTGATCTTCAAAATAACCTTCATCTAAAGCTATATATAACCCTAAATGATTGGCATTCGGATACCAATCTAAAGCTAATTTCACTTTATCTTTTTCTGTTTGAGTACTACACGACAAAAAAACAAATGTCATAATAGTAATCAAAAAAAGTTTTATAAATAAGGTATACATAAAATCTCCTAAAATTTATTCGGTCGAATTTTCATACCTAGACCAAGGTATAACTAATTTTTCTAAAAATCCTACTAGTAAAAAAAGTCCGATTCCTATGGCAGATAATATAAATATTGCTGCAAAAACTAACTCAGTATGAAACTGAGGTTTTGAACGTATCATCAAATATCCAAGACCTTCACTAGAACCTACCCACTCACCAATTACGGCACCAATTACACTTATAGAAACAGCAATCCTCACCCCAGAAAACAGATAAGGAAGAGAACTGGGAATCATAATTTTCCGAAAGATCTGCCAATTATTCGCACCCATCGTCAACAATAATCTTTTCATATCAATATCTAAAGATTTCATTCCATCGGCGGTATTAACCACTATGGGGAAAAAACTAATAAGTGCAACAACTATAATTTTAGGTAACAATCCATACCCAATCCAAACCAACAACATTGGAGCAATAACGATAATGGGAATAGTTTGTAAAGAAATCAAAAATGGATATAAAGATTTTTCAAGTGTGGTAGACAACCCAATTCCAGAAGCTATTAAAAACCCGAAAATTAAGGCTACCAAAAAACCAATAAGTATTTCTTGCAGAGTTACAAGAGTATGCTCAAACAATTTTGGAAAATCTAAATAAAGTGACTTAAATATTTCTGATGGAGCAGGCAAAAGCCATGTAGGAATATCTTGAATGTGTACCAAAATTTCCCAAAGTACAAAAACAGATAAGACAATAAAAATTGATGGGATTGAATCAATGAATTTATTTTTATTCATCACCACCCTCATTTAGTCTATCCAAAAGTCTTAATTTTAAACTTACAAAATCAGGATGAGCAATAATGTCATGAGTCCGGGGTCTTTCAAAGCTAACTTCTTCTGTAAGTTGTACTTTTCCAGGTCGTTGAGATAAAAGAATAATACGATCGGATAAAAAAATAGCCTCTTCGACATCATGAGTTACTAAAACTACGGTACGAGGATTATTTTCTAATAACTTCATAAACCAAACATAAAGATTTCTTCTAGTTAAAGCATCTAATGCACCAAATGGTTCATCAAGTAATAAAATTTCTGAATCAGTTAAAAGAGTTCTTAAAAAAGCAACTCGTTGTCTCATACCTCCAGAAAGAGTGTGGGGTAAATTTTTCTCAAATTTATCTAATTGAAACTCGGACAAATATTTTCTACAAATCTCTACAGAATCTTTTTTTGAAATTCCTTTTATTTCTAAACTTAAAGATATGTTTTCCAACACTGTACGCCAAGGAAATAATAAATCCTTCTGTTGCATGTAAGATACAGAACCTAATCTTTCCTCTTGATTAAAGCCTTGAAAACTAATTGCTCCTGCATCAGGGTTATCTAAACCAGCGATGATATTCAATAAAGTACTTTTACCACAACCGCTTGGCCCTATAATAGAGACAATTTCTTGGTTTTTGATACTTAAATCAATATCTTGAAGAACTTCTAAAGTTTGTCCTTGAAAAAGCATATTTTTGTTCACTTTTTCAATAGCAATTTCAAAATTTGTAATAGTCATAACACCTTCAATTGATAAAAAAAACCACTCCCTAAGGGAGTGGTTTAATTTTCCCTACGCTAGAATTACCCAGATCAGGTTCTTATGGGTCGGCACGTGCCCTCTCAGCCTTTACAGCTCCCCATCTTTTCAATTTTTAATTTAGGTGAGTATAGCATAATAAAAATTATTTATGCTTGACTGGAGGCTTAGCCAATAAAATCAAAATAAATGAGATTATTCCGCACGCCGCTAATCCGATAAAAGCCCATTTATAATCTCCAGTACGATCAAATACATACCCTGAAATAATTGGACCAACTATGATACCTATCATCTGAATTGCACTTCTCAATCCAGCAATAGTTGCAAAAGCTTTTCTACCAAAATAATCGGCAAGCAATGCCTGAGGAATTACAGCTATACCACCTTGTGAAATAGCATACAAAACTATAGCGGGAATAGATTCGGTAATTGAATCTGATACAGCTAACATGTAAATTGAAGTTGTCATACCAAGTAAAGCTACAGCCATTACATATCTTCGATTTACATAGTCTCCTAAATAACTTAATCCGAACCTACCCGGAATACTTATCACTCCAACAGACCCAGCATAAGTAGCAGCTTGAACTGCAGTAGCTCCTAAACCCACATAATACGGAACTAAATGTAGGCCAACTCCTCCAGTAACAAAAGATCGAGACATAATAGAAATATTCAAAAACCAAAAACTTGATGTGCACAACGCTTCCTTCACTGTAAAATCATTTGAAGAATCTTCTTTTAGAGCATTATTAGAA
>QCNV01000020.1 GCA_003213095.1 SAR202 cluster bacterium AG-426-M11
TGTTTTTTATATTTAAATCAACTTGTTCATATAATTTAGATCTTTCCATAGTTAATCCTATGAGCTGCATATTAAATGTATTTTTATGTAAATCAGATGATATATGTGATGGTAAAGAAAGTTTTTCTATTAACCTAATCATTCTCCTTGGATTATTCAGATCTACTTTAATTTCATCAGTAAAATTAGGTAAATTTATCAATATTTCAGATAATCCTTTAACCCCATTTTTTTGAAAAATCGTATCTAAATGGGTTCTTAGGTTTATGTTTGGAGGTATATTTGAAAGTTCCCAGTTTTCAATAAGAGACCAAATGTACTGCCCTGTACCTCCTACTAAAATAGGCATATTGCCTCTAGATTTGATCTGGTGGATTTTTGTTAACGCCTTAATTCTAAAATCATAAACACTAAATTGAATTTTCGGATCAATAAATGAATATAAGTGATGAGGGATATCCATTTGTTCAAATTTTGAAGGAGTAGCAGTTCCCACATACATATGTTTATAAATTTGTCGACTATCAAAATTAACTATCTCACCCGAAACATTTTTGGCAATTTCTAGGGATAGGCTAGATTTCCCTACGCCTGTGGGACCTACAATTATTAACATATTACAAGTGAATTTGGGTTGTAACTTTATTTACTATCATTTTGAATTTCTCTAAATCTACACTTGAAGAACCTATTAAAACTCCGTCAATGTGATCTAATGATAAATAATCGTTAATATTTTTGTCAGAAACACTTCCGCCATATAAAACCCTAATTTTTTCTAAGTTTAGCGTTGGATCATTATCAATTAGAATTTCTTTAATAAATTTGGCTTTTGAGTTTACGGTTTTTGAATTAGATGCAATTCCTGTTCCTATGGAGCCAAGTGGTTCATAAGCAAAAATTAAATGATTAGAAATATTCAATCCTTCAATTGAACTTAAAATTTGCGACCTTAAAAACTCTTCTGCGGCATGTTTGGATAAGTGTTCAGGTTCCCCTACGCAAATAACGGGTTCTAATAGTGATTCATTAATCAGGATCGTTTTTTTGTTTATGTTAGCATTTGTTTCGCCAAAAATAATTCTTCTTTCAGAATGACCTGTTAATACTGACTCACAGTAAGGTTTGATCGAATTGATGGAAGTTTCTCCAGTGAAAGCACCAGAGTTTTCGTGATGAATATTTTGACACCCGAGAGTTAAGTTGAAGTTTTTAGGTATTGAAGTGCAGCTTGCTATCATTTTGTGAAGCGACATAAGGCAAGATGTTTGAGGGAAAAACCCGAAATTTAACATATGGTCGTGATTGATACTGGTATTTTCAGTGTTGACGGATTGAAAAAACAAGAGGATGGACTTGAGCAAAGATTCAGACTGCTCATCATTCAAGTACATTTTCCAATTAGAGTAAATATAAGTGTTTTTCATGTATATCTCGATATTTCGATATATTAAGGGCCGAATTTATGGAGTTTTCCTGCGTGAGCCAGAACTAAAAGCATCAGGTGTTCTGCGGGGATAGATCCCGCAGATCCAAGTTGTTGAAATGATGTTTCATTGAACTTTATATCTGGTGTAGATTGTGATACGTCAGATTTGATTAAAAATGGGACTGGGTGCCAGCTATGTGATGATAGGTAAGATGGAGTTGAGTGATCACCAGCTAAAACTAGAACATCTGGGTTTAACTCTAGTATTTCAGGTATGTGTGAGTCTAGGGTTTCTATTGCTTTGATTTTTGCTTGAAAATTACCGTCTTCCCCTGCACTATCAGCAGGTTTGTAGTGTAAAAAATAATAATCATAATTATTTTGTTGGAAATGTTTTTTTAGGGTGGCTAATTCATCTGTGAATTCTTGTCCACATTCAAGTACTTTCATTCCTAATAATCCAGATACCCCTCTGTACATTGGGTACCCTGCGATAGATGCGGCGTTCAATTTATAGTTGTCGCAAAAATCTGGAAGGGTTGGAATACTGGAAAATCCTCTCATTATTATTCCATTAGCTTTGGATTTGTTATGTTTTAAAAGCTTGATGGCCTCTTGAGTAAACATGTTGACTGCTAGAGCTGTACTAGCTCCTTTATCTGATGTAGGGTTGGATTGAAGAATTTCTGATCCTTCTAGTTGGGGATCTGTTTCTGTGATTTCGTGAGAAGCACCCATCCCTTTTATCACTACAACAAATCTGTAATCCATGACTGGATAAACCTCAAATTCAAATCCTGGAATCTCTATAGTATTTAGTAATTTCACTAACTCCTTACATGAATCTGTGCTCAACCTACCAGCTCTTCTGTCAGTGATTACATTCGATTCATTTGTGACACAAAAGTTTCCGCGTGCTGCAACATCTTGACCGTCAATTTTGGCGTTAATTCCTAATCCCTCTAAAACACCCCGACCTAATAAGTATTTAATTGGATTATATCCAAATAATGCCATGTGCCCTGGGCCACTGCCAGGCGTAATACCGGGTAAAACTGGAGTAGAAACACCGCATGTACTGATTTTAGATAATTTGTCTAAGTTGGGTAAATTTGCCGCCTCTAATTCTGAAATACCCGTACTAGGATTCTTCATACCCCCTAATCCATCAGCAACCAACATTATGATCTTAGATGATGTTTTTCTGGTAATTGATTGTAAGTATGGAAAATCTATCATGTTATTTATCTTCTAATGCTTTTATTCCAGGTAGAAGCTTACCTTCCAAAAATTCTAATGAAGCACCGCCACCTGTGGAAATGTGGTTTATTTTATCTTGGATTTGAAAATGGTGTGAAGCATCGACTGTTGAGCCTCCTCCTATGATAGTCTTAGATGAGCTATTAGCTATAGAAGCTGCTATTTCTCTAGTTCCGTGACTAAAATTTGCCCATTCGTAAATTCCCATAGGGCCATTCCAGAAAATGGTTGCGCTATTTTGGATAATTGATTTATATAGATTGATTGTTTTGGGGCCTATATCTAATATCATTTCATTTGGACCTACTTCTGTGACCAAGCATGTGCGAAATTTTGTATATTCTTCAAAAGATTGTCCTACAACTACATCTTGAGGAAAACATAGATGATTTGAATTGTCAATTTTCGTTTTGTTTATTATTTGTGAACAAAAATCAGTTAATTCCAATTCAACTATGGATTTCCCTACTTCTAGATTTTGGCTTAGTAAAAATGTGGCTGCCATTCCTCCACCAATAAGAATATTGTTTGATTTTGAAAGCAAATTTTCTACGACTTTGATTTTATCGGATACTTTGGCACCACCTAAAATTGAAGTGAATGGTGTTTTTGGAAAATGTAAGATATTTGAAAGTTCAATAATTTCCTTTTCTAATAATAAACCAGCAACTGAAGGGACGAATTGAGCTATTCCTGAAATAGATGCATGGGGTCGATGACTCGCTCCGAAAGCATCATTTACATATATGTCGCAAAAAGAAGATAAAAGCTTAGAAAAGTTTTCATTGTTATCTTCTTCTTCTGGGTGGAATCGAAGATTTTCTAGCATCAAAATATCTTTTGGTTGCATTTGTGAAATTCGAGTTTGTACAGATGAGTCGATGGGGTAAGGAACAAATCCAATATTTTTTTTTAAAATTTCAGATAAAAGCTTAGATATTGGATCTAGTGAAAGTTTTTGACTGTATTTTCCTTTAGGTCTTCCAAAATGAGAACAAATTATAATTTTGCAATTTTTTTCTAACAAGAAATTTATCGTAGGAATTGTTGATATGATTCTTGTTAGGTCCAAAGCTTTTTTAGTTTTACTATCAAACGGAACATTATAATCAACTCGAAGCAACACGGTTTTTTTTTCTAGATCAATGTGTTGTATTGATTTCTTTGAAATAATCATTCCCTTAGAGTCCCTCTAAGAAAGTTGATGAAATCTTGAGATTTTGTAGCCTCGTAAATTTTGTTATAGGCGTCTGTCTCAAATTCAAGTACTATTGATTCTGATTCTTCTTTTGTTCCTAAATCACTGATGATTTCCCTGACTGATTGCAAGTCCTCTTTTTCCAACACTCGTTTGAAATATACCTCCCCCAACAGCCTTTTTTGCTTGGGAGCGGCCTTTTCTATTGCAGCAAGAATAGGAAACAGCTTTTTTTTGTTAAGGAAGTCTATGGGCTGACTTTCATTGTCAGACCATAATTGATTTATATCAGAATTAATATGATTGGCTATACCTAATAACTGACCTGCACCAAAAAGTGTTTTTTGTTGGGCTTTATTTAATTCGCTTAGTGATGCTCCTATTGCTAGGCATAATCCGATCATTGAGCCCGACTTGTCTCTAGACATAGCCTTATATTCATCTACTGACGTATTAAGCCCTTCTTGCATTTCTAAATCCCTAAAACGGCCTTCTAGAGATTTTAAACAGGCGTAATCTAGCCATTCTATACAGTTAGAAATAGTTTGTTTTGAGAATTTGCTATTAGTCAGATCATGTAAATTTACTCTTGCGAGTGAATGCATGGCATCTCCAGCATTGATCGCTTGAGCGGGTCCCCATACCCACCAAACTGCATCACCAGAACCTCGTTGAGGATTCCCAGATTCTATATCGTCATGTATTTCCAAAAATGCATTAACCATTTCTAAGGACATTGCAGCTGGAATTATAGATTTTTTGTCTGTAGCAAATATCTCATAAAAAGCTTTAATTATTTGAGAATATTTTCTTTTTGTTGTTGCTGATTCTTTATCGTGCAACCCAAAGTGATAAGACATCATGTCATAAAGAGGGAGGTTTTTTGAGTCAAAAAAAAGTTTAAGTGATTCATTGACATCATTTTCAAAGTCAAACAATGTATCGTTTATCAACTTTTTCCCTCGTTGAGTATGGCTGTAATTTCGTCCGGTGAGACTGCACCCGCTCTCAATATATTGTGAGGTATAGTTGTAAAATCAACAATAGTTGATGCTAGATCAGAATGTAATTCCCCTCCATCTAAAAAAAGGTCAGGAAGGAATTTTTTGAATTGATCTATAGCTTCTTCTATCGATCTTGCAGGTTGTTTTCCACTGATATTTGCACTAGTTCCAGTAATCGGAGATTTTGTAATTTTGCAAAGTTGTATAGGGACTACGTGATTCGGTACTCTGAATCCAGCACTTTCTAATCCTGCAACCGTAATAGAAGGAATTTTGTTAGATTTTTTAACAATTATTGTTAAGGCACCTGGCCAAAATGTGTCTGTGATTTTTCGTATGTTTTCAGAGATTGTTTGAGCGGACAATTTTATCAAATCTTCGGGTTTTTCTATAAAAACAGGTAAGGGAGTGTTTTGAGGCCTTTGTTTAATGTTGAAAATTTTTTCAACAGCAGTTTCGTTAGTTGCTATTGCTGCAAGTCCATAAAAAGTGTCTGTTGGCATACAAACAACTCCGCCTTCCAAAAGTATATTGGCTGCTATGTTTAAAGAATCTTGATTTATGGGAAATACAGATGGATGGTTCATACGTTATTATATGAATGGAGTATAACATTCGAATTTTGAGGTGAAAACTTGTCAAACAATGATGCAGATCAATCAAAATCTAATAATCGAGTGTCAGGGAGTGATGATCTGGAGGTTTCAGCATATTTAGAAATTTCTCAAGAAAAATCTTTCCAAAGTCAATTTTCAAGTATTGCAGACGATTCTCAGCGCGATTCAATTTTAGTTATTGATTTCGGGTCTCAATACAGCAGGCTAATAGCTAGAAGAATTCGAGAAAGTAATGTTTATTGTGAAATAATTTCTCATAAATCTTCCTGGGACGATATTTCTAAATTGAATCCAAAAGGAGTGATTTTATCGGGAGGGCCCTCAAGTGTTTATGATGAATCAGCTCCTTTATGTCCATTATGGGTTTATGAGTCAGGACTGCCTGTTTTAGGGATTTGTTACGGTATGCAAGTAATGGTTCATCAATTAGGAGGAACTGTTTCAAACTCTGCTAAAAGAGAATATGGACACGCTATTCTCCATCAAAATGCTACTCAAGAAAAACTTTTTAATGGTCTTGGTGCTTCAATGTCAGTGTGGATGAGTCATGGAGATAGAATTGATTCTTTGCCTCCAGGTTTTGAGTCAAAAGCATTTACAGATAACTCGCCTATTGCAGTGATTGGAAATAATGCGAATTTGTTTGGTATTCAGTTTCATCCTGAAGTAGTTCACACTCCACAGGGTAAAGAAATTTTAGAAAATTTTTTATTTCAAGTCTGTGAAATTTTACCAGACTGGACACCTGGTAACTTTGTTAATGAAACAGTAGAAAAAATAAGAGAACAAGTAGGTGGGGGTAAAGTTATTTGTGCTTTGTCTGGAGGTGTGGATTCTGCAGTAGCAGCTACGTTGGTTCATAAAGCTGTTGGAGATCAACTGACATGTATTTTTGTTAATAATGGTCTGATGCGTAAAGAAGAACCTGAAAGAGTCCAAATAACTTTTGAAAAATATATGAAAGTAAATTTTATATTTAGTGAATCTTCTGAAAGATTTATAAGAAAATTGAAATATGTGACAGATCCAGAAAGAAAAAGAAAAATAATTGGTGAAGAATTTATTAATGTTTTTGACGAAGAGGCTAACAGATTAGGAGAGGTTGATTTTTTAACTCAAGGTACTTTGTATCCTGACGTAATTGAAAGTAGTGATAGTTCAGTTTCAGCAACAATTAAAACTCACCATAATGTGGGCGGTTTACCAGATCACATGAAGCTTAAATTAATTGAACCTCTTAGATATTTGTTCAAAGATGAAGTAAGGCAAGTAGGCTTGGAACTGGGGTTATCTGAAGAGATGGTATTTAGGCAACCTTTTCCAGGTCCAGGATTAGCGATAAGAATTTTAGGCGAAGTTACAGAAGAAAAATTGGACATTTTGAGAGCGGCTGATTGGATAGTAATGGATGAGATTAAGGCGAATAATTTATATCAGGAGTTATGGCAAACCTTTGCAGTTTTAACAGGTGCAAAATCAGTAGGTGTTACTGGGGATTTTCGTACTTATGGGCATGTAATAGCTATCAGAGCCGTTACTAGTGATGATGCTATGACGGCAGATTGGGCACGTCTTCCCTACGATGTACTCGCTAGAATTTCTAGTAGGATTTCCAATGAAGTAGATAACGTGAGTAGAGTAGTTTTTGATATCACTAGTAAGCCCCCAGGAACTATTGAGTGGGAGTGAGATGGTTTCAAAAGTGAGTTTTATCTTTTTTGTGTTATTAGCGATCACTGCTTGCCAACAACAGATGGAAGAATCAGTGCAGATCATGCAGAAAAGTTCAATCAATAAATATAATTGGAATAGCAGATTGTTATTAATTAACATTGATAACACTGAAAATGAACTTTACCGGTCGTTATTAACATTTCAGATAGAAAATTTTTGTGAATTTGAAGATAGAAAACTAATCGGAATCAAATTTGAAAATGGAATTAACAATGCTTATTTCACTCCTGATTTTGTCTCTAATCAGTACGGTATGTGGTTAGTAGGATATGATGGAACAGTAAAAGAATTTTCTGAAGATCATTCTTTTTTATATCAAATTTTTGATATCATCGATGAAATGCCTATGAGGCAAATTGAAATGCAAAATAACCCTTCAACATGCTAGATAACTGTATAAAGGATTCAAATGTTTAATAGATTAAGTAATTGTCATAATTCCGGTGATTTTCGAAACTTAGCAAAAGAAAGGATTCCTTCAGCTATTTTTCACTATATAGATGGTGGGGCTGATGATGAAGCCACTTTAAGGCAAAATACTAAAGCTTATGAAAACTGTGATTTGGTGCCAAATGTTTTAAAAGGTGTTGAGGATATAGATATGAGTGTAACGGTAATGGGACAAAAACTTAATTTACCATTGTTCTTCTCTCCTACCGCATTACAAAGATTGTTTCATTACCAAGGTGAGAGAGCAGTCGGTAAAGTTGCAGAAAAATTTGGAACATTTTTTGGTATTTCTTCTTTGGCAACTGTGAGTATTGAAGAGATTGCTAGCACTATTTCTTCACCAAAAATGTTTCAGCTTTATATTCATAAAGATAAAGGATTAAACGATAGTATGATTGAAAAATGTATAGAGCATGATTTTGATGCAATTGCGTTAACAGTAGATACTATTGTTGGTGGAAACAGAGAAAGAGATTTTTATACTGGATTTACTTCTCCTCCGAGATTAACAGTTGGAAGTTTATTTAGTTTTGCGACACATCCTCGTTGGACTTTGAATTATTTGCTTAGAGAAGGTTTTTCATTACCTCAATTACAAGATCACATCAAACAAGGAACTGATATTACTATTTCTGTGGGTGATTATTTTAATTCAATGTTAGATCAGAATATGGATTGGGATACAGTGGCAGATATCAATAAAAAATGGGGGAAGTCATTATGTTTAAAAGGAATCATGTCTGTAGAGGATGCTAAAAAAGCTGTTGATGTGGGGGCTTCAGCTATCATGGTATCCAACCATGGAGGAAGGCAGTTAGATGGATCGAGATCTCCTTTTGATCAATTGTCAGAAATTGTAGATGCTGTTGGAGATAAAGTGGATGTGATTTGTGATGGAGGAATTAGGAGAGGCACTCATGTACTCAAAGCCTTGTCTGTAGGCGCTAAAGCCTGCTCGGGTGGAAGAATGTATTTATATGCACTTGCTGCTTCAGGAGAAAAAGGTGTTGAAAAAGCAATGGGTCTCATGCAAGACGAAATTCAAAGAGGGATGAAATTGATGGGCGCTAAAACTGTAAATGACTTAAGCCGCGAAAATATTCGATTTAGATAATGACAATAATCGGAACACCCCTGTCACGAAGTGCTACAAAAGTTCTTCTGCTGGGATCAGGAGAATTGGGTAAAGAGGTTGCTATTGAATTCCAGAGATTGGGTGTAGAAGTAGTTGCTGTAGATAGGTATTCGAATGCCCCAGCTATGCAAATAGCACATAAAAATTATGTGATCAACATGCAAGATTCTAGCGAATTGAAAAATATAGTTTTTTTGGAAAAACCCAATTACATAGTTCCTGAAATAGAAGCAATTTCTACTCAAACACTTATAGACTTAGAATTAGAAGGGTTTACAGTAATACCCTCTGCTAGGGCAACTAAATTGACTATGGATCGGGAAGGAATTCGAAAACTTGCATCTGAAACTCTTAATGTTCCAACTTCAGATTTTTTGTTCGCTGATAATTTTAGTGATTTTCAATCTGCAATTTTACAAGTTGGTTTGCCATGTGTAGTAAAACCAGTCATGTCTAGCTCCGGAAAAGGTCAATCTTTGGTTCAAAATGATTCTGAAATTCAAAAAGCCTGGGATTATGCTATTTCAGGATCAAGAGGTGATTCAAACAAGGTAATTGTAGAGAGTTTTATTGATTTTGATTATGAAATTACACTTTTGACTATTCAGCATAAAAATGGATGTTTATTTTGTGAACCCATTGGGCATAGACAATATAAAGGAGATTATCAAGAATCTTGGCAACCTCAAGAAATGAGTGAAAAAACTCTTAATGAAGCTAAAAACATTGCTGATTTGGTCACCTCGGAATTAGGAGGAACTGGATTGTTTGGAGTTGAATTTTTTGTAAAAAATGATGAAGTCTTTTTTAGTGAATTGAGTCCCCGTCCCCACGACACTGGAATGGTAACCCTTATAAGTCAAGATTTAAGTGAATTTGCACTTCATGTAAGAGCAATTTTAGGTCTTCCGATTTCAAATATTAATTTCAGAGGACCTGCAGCATCATCCGTAGTATTAGTCCAAGGATCCTCTGAAAATGTTCGGTTTGAAATTTCTGATGATGGCTTGAATGAACCAGATACTCAAATACGTCTTTTTGGGAAACCTTCTGTAGATGGTGAGAGGAGAATGGGTGTAGCATTAGCCTTAGGAGACAATGTCGAAAATGCTAAGATGAAAGCAAATAAAGTGGCCAGTTCTATCAAGCCTGTTTTATGATTTATCAATTAACAAAAACCTCATACGGAACTCGATTTCAGCAGAATGTTTGGAAAGAGATAACTAAAATTCCTTTTGGAAGTGTCAGAACATATAAAGAGATCGCTTGTTTAATAGGTAGCCCTCAATCTTCTAGAGCTGTTGCAAATGCATGTGCTAAAAATCCTTATCCCATCATAATTCCTTGTCATAGAGTAATTCGTTCAGATGGCTCAATTGGAGGGTATAGTGGATCTGGGGGAATTAATAAAAAGAAACAATTGTTGAATTTTGAAATTGGTTATGAAAAATATTAAATAATATGAAAGTTTTACTTGTTGGAAATGGTGGAAGAGAATCTGCATTAGCATGGAAAATTGCTCAGAGTTCCAAGCTAACCCATTTGTATGTTTCTCCTGGCAATGCAGGAACTAATCAATTTGGTCTGAATTTAAATTACAAAGATTTTGAAATTGAAAAGTTGTTAGATTTTGCAATCAATAATCAGATAGATTTGACTGTTATAGGTCCAGAAATTCCCTTAGATCTTGGAATAGTAGATTTGTTTCAATCACATGGACTTAAAATTTTTGGACCTTCAAAAATTTGTGCTCAAATTGAATCTAGTAAGTCTTTTGCTAAAAAAATTATGCAAAAACGAAATATTCCCACTGCTTCTTCAAAATTCTTTTCAAATCCCAATGACGCGTATGATTATGTGACAAAATTTTCAGGGCCTTTGGTAGTAAAAGCTGATGGGTTGGCTGCAGGAAAAGGTGTATACGTTTGTGCCGATCAGTCAGAAGCTAAAAATGCTATTAAAGAAATTATGGAACAAAAAATATTTGGATCTTCAGGAGAATCTATATTAATTGAGGAGATGTTAACAGGTTGGGAGGCAAGTGTTTTTCTGTTTTGTGACGGTAATGATGTTTCTTCTTTAATTGCAGCTTGTGACCATAAGAGAATTGGAGAGGGTGATATTGGTCCAAACACCGGTGGTATGGGGGCATTTTCACCTCCTTTGATTTGGAATGATCAAATTGAAGCAAATATTTTAGAAAACATTGTCTATCCTTTAATTGATGAAATGAAAACTAATTATGATCCATATGTAGGGGTTCTTTTTATAGGATTAATGATTAATGAAGAAGGGCCAAAAGTGATCGAATTCAATTGCAGGCTTGGAGATCCTGAATCTCAAGTGATATTGCCTTTAATGGAATCAGACATTATAGATGTAATGATGTCGTGTATAAATGGTGAGATAGAAAAAAATGACGTTGAATGGAGTTCAAGCTCATCTGTAGGTGTTGTGCTTGCTTCTGGTGGTTATCCTAAAAACTACGAGATTGGTTTTGAAATTCAAGGATTAGAAAATGTAGACGATTTGGTTAATATATTTCATGCAGGGTCTGAAGTAGATAGTTTAGAGAAAATTATTACTTCCGGCGGTAGAGTATTAACTGTTAATTATGTAGCAGATACCATGGATGAGGCTATAAAAAAATGTTATGAAAATTTAGATAGAATAAAATTTCAGGATTCTTATTATAGAAAAGATATAGGTAAACTTAGTTAGGATTACTAGATGATTGAAAGATATGCTAGACAAAAAATGAAGGCTGTATGGTCTGACAAAAACAAATACGATAAATGGTTACAGATTGAAATTGCAGTCTGTGAGGCATGGGCAAAAATTGGATTAATACCCCAAAAGGATATCGAAAAATTAAGAAATGCGCACTATGATTTTGATATTTTTACTGAAATTTTAAAAACCACAAAACACGATATGACAGCTTTCATAAAAGCAACAACCATTAATTTGGGAGATGAGGGAAGATGGATTCATCAAGGTTTAACTACTAGTGATGTATGGGATACCTCCACAAGTATGCAGTTGGTTGAGTCATGTGATTTGTTATTACAAGAATTAAATGCTTTAAGATCGGCTTTAAAAGACAAAGCTATTGTGCATAAAAATACTTTAATGATGGGCAGAACCCATGGAGTCCATGCAGAACCAGTTACTTTAGGGCTTAAAATGGCTTTGTGGTGGGATGAATTAAATAGAGCGATTGATAGATTGAATCAAGCAAAATTAAATATTTCTGTGGGTAAGATTTCAGGCCCTGTTGGAACTCATGCTACTGCTCCACCTCAAATAGAAAAAGAAGTATGTTTAGCTTTAGGATTGCAGCCAGCACCCATATCTAATCAAGTGATTCAACGAGATCGTCATGCACAATTTATGACTACTCTTGCTTTGATTGCGGCTACTTTAGAAAAAATAGCTACAGAGATTAGAAGTTTACAGCGAACAGAAATTCGTGAACTTGAAGAACCATTCGGAGATGGCCAAACTGGATCTTCTTCTATGCCGCATAAAAGAAATCCTGAATTGACTGAAAGGGTTTGTGGTTTAGCTAGATTAATCAGAGGTTATGCCCTTACTTCTATAGAAAATGTAGCTTTGTGGGGAGAACGTGATATTAGCCATTCTTCTGCTGAGAGACTCATATTTCCTGATGGTTGTATGGCTTTAGATTACATCACTCATATTTTGACAGGAGTAATTTCTGGTTTACGAATTAATGAAGAAAGAATGACTGAAAATTTGGAAATCACTAAAGGTCTTT
Source organism: SAR202 cluster bacterium AG-426-M11 (assembly GCA_003213095.1). GTDB lineage: Bacteria > Chloroflexota > Dehalococcoidia > Lucifugimonadales > UBA826 > AG-426-M11. Next base: position 12,609 of record QCNV01000020.1, read on the forward strand.
TGTTTTCTCAGAGGACTATGTTGAAATTGGTAGAAAAAGGTATGAGCCGTGATGATGCTTACAAATTAGTTCAGAATTACTCTATGAAAACTTGGGATGAAAAATTAGATTTCAGAGAATTGATTTCTGGGGATTCTCAAGTAAAAATCCTTTTATCTCAGTCTGATTTAGATGATTTGTTTGACTATAAATCTTATACGAAATACATAGATGAGATTTTCGTGAAAGCAGGTTTAGAGTAAGGATGAGCGACTCTACAGTTTTATTGAATTCTGATTTCCCTGATTTGATACACAGAGGGAAAGTTAGGGATACTCATTTTGTTGATACTGAAACTTTACTTATGGTTTCTACTGACAGGGTTTCTGCATTTGATGTTGTTTTACCTAGTGGTATCCCAGGAAAAGGTAGAGTGCTTAATCAAATGGCTTCTTTTTGGTTCCACAAAACGGAACATATCATTCCAAATCATTTTTTGAAATTGGGAATTCATGAAGAAAAATTAAACTCTTTTTCTGATGATTTAAAAAAAAGATCCATGTTAGTGAAAAAAGCTGAACGTTTTGATGTTGAGTGTGTTGCTAGAGGCTATATCACCGGATCTGCTCTCTTGGAGTACAAGGAAAAAGGATCAACAAGTGGGATTGTGTTGCCGGAGGGTTTAATTGAGTCTGATAAATTGAAAAGTCCTATATTTACTCCATCAACTAAAGCAAATGAAGGTCATGATGAAAATATCAGTTTTGATCAAATGATTACTATTGTTGGTTCTGATGTAGCAGAAAAATTGAGACAAATTACATTAGATTTATATTCGTATGCACATGATTATGCCCTTGGAAAAGGCATAATTATTGCAGACACAAAATTTGAATTTGGGATGATAGATGGGGATATAATTCTAATTGATGAAATTTTAACGCCCGATTCTAGTAGGTTTTGGGATTATTCTCGATATAATCCTGGTCAAGTTCAGGATAGTTTTGATAAACAGTTCATTAGAAATTGGTTGTTAGCACATAATTGGGATAAAGAGCCTCCCGGTCCAAAATTACCGAGTGAAATTATTTCAGAAACTAGTAGAATTTATGAGAAAGTATTTGAAACTTTAACAGAATCAAAAATAAAATGAGAGAGTCATGGTTACACAAAAAACACCTAAAAAAGATCGATTAACTGCTACTCAAGCTAGAGCTGCTCGTAGAGAGAGGCAATCAGCAAAAAGTAAAATTAAAAAATGGATGATTACTATTGCTGTTTCATTGGTGGCAATATTATTGATACTTGGACTTATTGCTCCAATGTTAACTTCTTTGTCTGGAAATTAACATTGAAAGCGAAAATATATATTAGTCTTAAACCCACTGTAAGTGATCCAGAAGGAATCACAATTAGAGGAGCTTTACATAAATTAGGTTTTGACAATGTCAAAGATGTAAGAGCAGGAAAATTTATTGAGTTGGATGTTGAAGATGGCGAAGAGTCTGAAATCAAACAACAAGTGACCGAAATGTGTCAAAAACTCTTATCAAATCCAATTATTGAAGATTTTAATTTTGAAATTCAAAATACTTAAGCGTTGATAGTTCCTTTAGTACTAGCAACTGTATTTCCTCTTCGGGGGTCAAATGATATTGCAGTTTTTAACGACCTAGCTAAACTCTTAAAAGAAGCCTCAGCTATATGATGGTTGTTAATTCCTGATAAAACCTTCAAGTGTAAATTGATTTTTGCTTCTATCGCAAAGGCTTCCATGAAGTGTCTAATTAAATCAGAAGGTAAACCACCTAAATCAGAATCAGTCAAAGGTGATTCAATGCATGCGTATCCCCTGCCCCCACAATCTACTACAGTTAGAACGAGAGCTTCATCTAATGGAACATATGTGTGACCTATCCTTGTAATTCCTTGCCCATCTGAAATTGCTTCGTTAATAGTTTGGCCTAGAGTGATTGCTATATCTTCTACTAGGTGGTGATATCCTACTTCTATATCACCAGAGGCTTGAATGTTTAAATCCATTAAGCCATGCCGTGCAATTTGCGCAAGCAAATGGTCTAACATTCCATTACCTGTTTTAATATCGTATTGGCCTGTTCCGTCCAAATTAATTTTGATATTTATTTCGGTTTCATTAGTTTTTCTATGTTTATGGGATACTCTGTCTGTTTTATTCATATTTCATTGCTTTTTGAATTATTTGCAGTACTTTTTTATTTTGAACTTCGGTTCCTATTGAAATCCTAAAAGAATTTTTTAATCTTTCAGTATTGAACTTTCTAACGAATATACCGTTTTCTTCTAATTCTCCATATACAGTTTTAGAGTAATTTTTTGTGAATTCACATAAAATGTAGTTTCCAAAAGATGGATAAGCAGTTAAATTATTAATTTTATTTAACTCAATATTCATCCAATCTCTATTTTCTATAATCATGTCTACATTTTTTTGTAATAAATCTACATCTTCAAATGACGCTAATAATGCAGCTTCTGCTGCTACATTAATGTTGTATGGAGGTTTAATTTCCATTAAATATTTGGTAGCAGATGAATGCATTAATCCATAACCTATTCGTAATCCGGCTAACCCAGCCCATTTACTCATCGTTCTTAGAACTATTAAGTTAGGGTGATCTAAGACCAAATTTTGTACTGAAGATTTTGAAAATTCAAAATAAGCTTCATCTACAACTACCAATATTTCTTTTTTTAAAAGATATTTGATGTGTTCATAACTTACTAAGTTACCTGTAGGATTGTTTGGAGATGTTATAAAAATAAGTTTTGTATTTTCATTAATATTTTTTTCTATTTCATTAATGTCTAAGTCGTATTTTGAATCTCTTTCTGCGAATTTGACATTTGCTCCAGCAATTTTTGCACAAAAACTATACATCCCAAATGTAGGAGAGCAATCTAAAATTGAATCTCCAGGTGATATGAATATTCTGAAAATCAAATCTATGATTTCGTCTGCACCAGCTCCTGCAACAATGTTGTCGATAGGGAGTCCTGTATATTTGCTGATTGCATTTCGGATTTTTATCTGGTCAGGATCAGGGTACAAGTGCATTGGAAGGTTTTTTAATGCTGCTATAGCTTTTGGAGATGCTCCGTAAGGGTTTTCGTTACCATTTAGTTTGATGAGCTCATTTTCGGGAATTCCGGATTTTTTAGATAATAGATCTGGCGGGTTAACAGCATCATATGTTTTTAGTGAAAGTAAGTGAGGTCTTATTATTTTATTAATATTAAAGTTTTTCATTATTCAAATAATTCTTTTCTGATTTCAGCTGCTTCTGCATGCCCTGTTAATCCTTCTTCCTTAGCAATAGTGGCCGCAAGGTCACCGATTTTTATGGAATCAGATTTAGCTATATTAACTATTGGTACAGTTTTTTGAAATGTGTGAACCCCCAAACCTGAGTTAAATCTTGCAGTACCAGCAGTAGGCATCACATGACTGGGGCCAGCGCCATAATCTCCCAAAACTTCATGTGAAAATTCACCTAAAAATATCATTCCAGCATTGATAACAAATGGAATCCATTTTTCAGGAGACTCAACTGATAAACATAAATGCTCTGGGGAAAATATGTTGGCAAGTGTTAAAGATTCTTCGATAGAATCAACTACACAAATAGCCCCTTGTTCTTTAAGGGAAATTTGAGCAATTCTTTTGCGATTTATTCTCTCAACTCGAATATCTAATTCATTTTGGACTTTTTTTGCTAGGTTAAGTGAGTTTGTAATTAGGATTGGTTTAGCTAATTCATCATGTTCAGCTTGTGCAATCAAATCTGCTGCAACAAGTGTGGGGTTAGATGCCTTATCTGCAATTACTAAAGTCTCAGTCGGTCCGTATAATCCATCAATTCCTACATCACCAAACACAATTTTTTTTGCTAGTGTCACAAATAAGTTTCCAGGTCCACAAATTATATCTACTCGTTTAATACTCTCTGTTCCATATGCTAGTGCAGCAATCGCTTGAGCCCCTCCAACACCATAAACTTTGTCTACTTCAGCGATATAGGCTGCTGCTAGAACAGAATCAGGTATATTTCCTTCAGAATTCATAGGGCAAGTGATTGAAATATTTTTTACGCCCGCAATTTTTGCGGGAATAGTGGACATTAAGACAGTAGATGGATATTTAGCAGTTCCTCCAGGGATATAAGCTCCTACAGAATTCACGGGGATGAAATTTTGGCCATAACCCTCAGATTCGTCGTACCAAGACTTGGGCATTGATTTTTGATGGAATTTAGTTATGCGTTCTGATGATAGAGTTAGAGCTTTTTGTAAGTTTTTGGGGATTCTATTGTAAGCTTCTTCTAATTTGTTTTGTTTGATTACAAAATCGTTGACTTCATTTCCTTCTATCTTTAGGACTAGATTTTTGATTGCGGAGTCTCCGTTATCACGCACTTGATTTACTATTTTTTGCACATACGAATGCGCATCAAGTAATTCGCCAAAAACCATTTTAGATGATTTTAATACAGAATCTGACGTAAGGTTAATGTATCGATTTGATGATAGAAATGATTTAGATTTTTCAAATCCATTAATGATATTCATTTAAAAATCCATATATTGCATTATCTATGTTTTGTTTACTATTTTCTTCAAATTCTTCTAATAGATTTTTAGGTAAAAAATTAAAAACATCGTTAATGTTTTTAATGGGGTCTATTAAAAATTGTTCTGTATAAGGAATTGCAGGATCTTCAATATTGCCATTTGAAATTCTTTTGGCCATGAAGTTTAACCTATCCCATGTAAAACCGAGATTTAAAAAATTGCAAATCCATTCCCTCCATTCATTTATAGAATCATTACTTAAAAATGGCAGAGAGACTTTTTCAATATTACACTGCTCAATTGGAGATATTTTTGATTCTATGGAATTCCAGTATTTACTGTCCATGTACATTTGTATAGCCCTGTCTATAATAAGAATAGGGGTAGATTCAGGAAATGCATTTGGTCCAGAAAAATGTTTTCTGAAAACAGTAGTGATCCATGTTTCATCCAAAACTAGATGGGTAATGTAACCTGTTAAAAATGTTTTGATGATTTCATCATTATTTTTTAGCATATGAATTTCAGGGAATTGTTGAGTCATGTTGGCAATTCCTTCCCCAACCGATTTGAAATCTAAATCTACAAAATGATAGATTGATCGGTTTTCTTTAGTTATGACCCTAATATCTGGGGTAGTAGCTCCGAGCAGATATATCGGGGTTAATTCTTGATCAATTGATTCAGGAAGTGATTTCATAGCAAAATGAATGTGAGTTGCTAGATTAGGCATCTTTATCCCTTTGATTTAAATACAATTTAAATCTATTAACAACTTCATTGATTTTAGACATTTTCTCAGTGTGATTAGATAAGGAATCGTGATTAACTATCAAACAAGATTCAGACTTAAGTATGATTCCACCTGATATTGTTTTTAGTTTATTTGCTTTCATAGTAGTGCCTGTGGATGTGACATCGCTGATTATGTCAGCTGACCCCATTTCAGGTGCTATTTCTAAAGTTCCGCTAGAAGGGACAATAGAAAAATTTGAGATACTGTTAGAA
>QCNV01000021.1 GCA_003213095.1 SAR202 cluster bacterium AG-426-M11
TGTACATCACTTCAAAAACATAAATTCCGATCAGAGCACTGGATTATTACTCAAGGAGTAGCTAAAGTTACCGTAGAAGAGGATACATTCGAATTAAGCCAAAACTCCTCAATATTCATTCCAAAAGGAACCAAACATAGAATAGAGAACCATAATCAAGAAAATTTATGTCTCCTAGAAATACAAACTGGGGTATATTTAGAAGAAGATGACATCATCAGATTCGACGATAAATACGCTAGATAAATCTATCAAAATAATGGAGGACCAATGACCGAATACGCAGAAAAAGTAATTACTGCTCAGCCTATGCCAAACAAAATTCTGCTTGGACCTGGACCTAGTATGGCTCATCCGAGAGTTTTACAAGCAATGATGCAAAGTATGATCGGATATTTAGATCCAGATTTTATAGAAGTTTTGGATGAAATTTCAGGACACTTAAAGAATGTATATAAAACTAAGCAGTCAACTTTAGCTATACCTGGCACAGGATCAGCTGGAATGGAAGCTGGACTATCAAGCTTACTAGAGCCAGGTGACAAAGTAATTATGTGTATTTATGGTTTTTTCTGTGAACGTATGGTTGAAATGGGAGAAAGAATAGGTGCTGAAGTTATTCCAATCAGAGCTGAATGGGGCGCTCCTTTTCCAGAAGAACTTCTTGAAGAAGAAATTAAAAAACACTCTGACATAAAACTTGTAACTGCAATTCATGGTGAAACATCTACAGGAATTGCTCAACCACTTGAAGGAATTTCGAACATTACTAAACAATATGATGCTTTATTTATGGTTGATGCCGTCACAACTTTTTCAGGAAGAAATATTGAAATAGACAATTGGAATATTGATTACTCTTATTCAGCTTCTCAAAAATGCTTGGGTGCACCTCCCGGATTATCCCCAGCTGTAGTAAGTGATAGAGCGTTAGAAACAATACGAAATAGAAAAACGAAACCTGTCTCTTGGTATCTTGATTTAGAACTTTTATGCAAATACTGGGGAGAAGAAAGGGTATACCATCATACAGCTCCAGTTTCAATGCTTTATGGAATTAATGAATCATTAAGAATTGTCATGGAAGAAGGATTAGAAACTAGATTCGAAAGGCATAGAATCAATGCTGAAGCATTACATGCTGGACTACAAGCAATTGGATTAAATGCTGTTGCACCTGAAGGTAGCAGGTTAGAACAAATTACTCCAGTATGGATACCAGAAGGGGTAGATGACATGGAAGTTAGAAATATGCTTCTAAATGAATTTTCTATCGAGTTAGGTAGAGGATTAGGTGATTTTTCAGGAAAAGTTTGGAGAGTTGGGTTGATGGGAGAATCTAGCAAACAAGAATACGTCCTAACGTTTTTATCAGCTATTGAAAGCATCTTATCTAGAGTAGGTTACGAAGTTGCTCAGGGAGCTGCTGTTGCTGAAGCAACAAAAATTTATAACACCTACCCTGGAAAGAAAAAATCATGAGGAGATTTGAAAATAAAGTTGCAATAGTTACTGGTGGCGGTGACGGAATTGGATACGGAATATCTGAAAGATTATCCCGTGAAGGTGCTAACGTAATGATAGTAGACTTTAATGCAGAAATCGCATCCCAATCAGTTAGTGAGCTAGATTCAAAAAATTCAGGTTCCGTCAAATTAACAGTAGGTGATGTATCTAATCCTCAAACAGCAATTGACGCAGTAAAAAACACGTTAGATTCTTGGGGTAAAGTAGATATATTAGTTAACAATGCCGGTATAGGCGGAATTAACGGAAACATTTGGGAATTGGATGTTAAGGAATTAGATCGAGTTTACCAAATCAACTTAAGAGGAGTATTTTTATTCTGTCAGGCAGTCATACCACACATGGTTGAAAACAACTTTGGAAGAATAGTTAATATGGCATCAACCGCAGGAAAAGAAGGAAACCCTAGAATGGTGCCATATTCAAGTACAAAAGCTGCTGTAATTGCATTAACAAAATCGGTAGGAAAAGAGTTGGCTAATACAAACGTACTTGTAAATTGTGTAACACCTGCAGTTGTCCAAACAAAATTATTAGAAGAGTTTACTCCTGATCAAATCAAATATATGACAGATAAAATCCCAATGGGAAGAACAGGTGAAATTAAAGAAATTGCGGCTCTAGTGTCTTGGTTGTGCTCAGAAGAATGTTCTTTTAGTACTGGTGCTGCATATGATGCAAGTGGTGGTAGAGCAACATACTAGGGGGTTTCTACTGAAATAGTAGATCCAACTTTTACAGATCCTCCGTTCTGAACAAAAGCTAACAATCCTCTTCTACCATCTATAGCATTTCGAAGACCAGGTCTGATTCCATCTATGAAAGCACAAGGGTCACAAATTCCCGTAATCTCTAAAATCACTCCGGATTCAAACTTCACCATATCACCTTCATGAATTTTAGAAAAATCTAACCCTTCAACAGTTACATTCTCACGAATTTGCCCTGCGAACAGGTCAAATTCTTGCAACGTTTCCAAATCCATCAACAAAATTTGTCTTTTAGGAATTGAAGATACTGATGCAGTAGATGAATATTTCATCTGAGATGGAGCTTTTCGATGTCTGTCACCTTCTATACCTTCATAAGTAATAAAATTAGCATCTTCTACCTCTAACATAGGAGCACGTTTTCCGACATTTATTCTCATTGAAACCACCTTGCCCGTTTGCATTTTCAACTCCTTTGTAAATTTTTGAGTCATTCTACAAAAAATGGATGTATAATCCCAATCTCTCGTAAAAACATCTAGGAATAAATATGAATTCTAAAGCAATTTTAGGTGAAGGAAATTATAAATACGAAATTGTTGAAAATTGGGAAATTTTACCTGATAAGTACAAGTGGCCTGAAACAGCAAGTGTAATAACCGACGATCAAGATAATGTATACGTTTTTAATCGGGGCACTCACCCTATGATTGTGTTTGATTCTGATGGTAATTTTATAAAATCATGGGGGGAAGATATATTCTTAAGACCTCATGGTTTAAGTCAAGGACCCGACAATACAATTTTTTGTAGCGATGATGGGGATCATTCAGTAAGACAATGTGATCTAGACGGAAATATAATTATGACTATAGGGAATCCGGGCAGTCCCTCAAAACCATTCAGTGGAGAACCTTTCAATCGATGCACCCACACAGCTGTAGATTTTAAAACAGGTAACATATTTATTTCAGATGGATATCAAAATTCAAAAATCCACAAATACGATCCAAAGGGAAAATTAATAAAATCTTGGGGTTCTCCTGGAGTAGATGAAGGTGAATTCAATATTGTCCATAATTTAGCACTTGATTCTAAGGGTTACCTTTATGTTTGTGATAGGGAAAATCATAGAATCCAAATTTTCGATTTAAATGGTAATTTTCAAACTCAGTGGACAAATGTACATAGACCCTGTGCAATTTATATTGATTCTAATGATGTGATATACGTTGCAGAATTAGGATGGGCAACAAAAATCAACAGAGAAATGCCAAATATTGGCCCCAGAATATCAATTTTTAACTCGAACGGGAAATTACTACAAAGGCTTGGAAATCAAGGTTATGGTACAAATTTAGGTCAATTTACAGCCCCACACGGGCTATGTTTAGATTCAAAATTAAATATGTACGTTGCAGAAGTATCAAAAACCAACATCAGCCATGTCGAAACTCCACCAGATTTTCCGAGAAGCTTCCAAAAACTTACGAAACTATAGAAGATTAATTAAGATAATGCTAATCTTCGCAAACATGAAAAGATAAAAGGTGGTCACAATGGCAACATCACACGCTAATTCAGTAGTTGAAAAAATGAATCAAGCTGGTTTGGAATTTTTGAATAGCTTATCTGAAGATCAAAAAACCAAAGCCTGCTTTCACTACATGGATGGTGAAAGATTGTTTTGGTATTACCCTCCAATTAATAGACATGGAATTTCTTTAAGAGATTTGGATGACAACCAAAGAAAACTAGCTCTTAAATTAATGTCTACGGGTCTCACTGAACGATCTTACAAACAAGCCTTGCAAATTATTGACCTAGAATCAGTATTAGGACCTATTGAAAAAGAAAATGCTAATGGTGGGCCAACTTGGTTTGATAGAAATCCTGAACTTTATTATTTTCGGATTTTTGGAACTCCTGGACAAAAAGACCCATGGGGATGGAGCGCTGAAGGACATCATGTTTCATTGCATTACAGCATTTTAGGAGATCAAGTCATTTCTATGACTCCATTTTTCTTTGGAGCAAATCCCGCTGAAGTCAGACAGGGACCCAAAAATGGATTGCGAATCCTAAGTGACAGAGAAGATATAGCTTACGATTTGATGAATAATTTTGACGATGGTCAAATCAAAAAAGCAATAATTTATGATAAAGCACCATGGGACATCCTTACATACAACAGTTCTAAAGCATCTCTGCCTGCAGAAGAAGGAATACCTATTAGTAAAATGAATGGAACCCAAAGAAATATAATCGAATCTCTTATAGCTGAATACATCAACCAAGTACCTGAACAACTCGCAGAACGCAAATTTAAAGAGCTAAGAGAATTTGGATTAGATAAAGTTTATTTTGCTTGGGCTGGCCCCACCAAAATTGGAGAGGAGCATTATTACAGAATTCATGGTGGAAATTTTGTAGTTGAATTTGATAACAGACAGAATGGAGCTAACCATATCCATTCAGTTTGGAGAGATGTAGACAATGACTTCGCAGAAGATGTGATGCGAAAACATCTTTTAGAATATCACGTCCTCTAAAAAGTTTATCTGTTCGGGCACTGATTCTACCCGAACAGATAAAAATTTATACCTGCCTAAATTCACCTTCTACAGTATTATCATCATCTGAATCAGGACTAGTATCTTCTTGTTGTGGTGATTCATCAGTTGGAGCTTCTGGATTACTATAAATTTCTTGCCCAACCTGTTGAATAGCAGAATTTAAATTTTGTAATGAAGCCTCTATAGATGCTGGATCATCAGATTCTAATGCTGTAGATAATTCAGTAATCTTTCCTTGGATCTCTTCCTTGATATCATCAGTAATTTTGTCTTCATTATCTTTCAACATCGATTCAGCAGCAAAAATTGTTCCTTGAGCATTATTTTTCAATTCAACGCTTTCACGTTTCTTTTGATCTTCATCTGCATGTAATTCTGCATCATTAATCATTTGGTCAATTTCATCTTGAGAAAGCCCTGAACTAGCAGTAATAGTAATACTTTGCTCTTTATTAGTTCCTTTATCTTTAGCAGATACATTAAGTATTCCATTAGCATCTATATCAAATGTCACTTCGATTTGAGGAATCCCACGAGCCGCAGGCAAAATACCATCTAGATTAAATCTACCAATAGTTTTATTTTCTGATGCCATAGGCCTTTCACCTTGTAAGACATGAACTTCAACTGAAGGCTGATTATCAGATGCAGTTGTAAATGTTTCAGTTTTAGAAGTTGGTATCGTTGTGTTTCTTTGAATTAATGGTGTTGTAACTCCTCCAAGAGTTTCTATACCTAAAGTCAAAGGAGTAACATCCAACAACAAAATATCTTGAACATCTCCTTGTAGTACCCCAGCCTGAACGGCTGCTCCAACAGCTACAACTTCATCAGGATTCACCCCTTGATGGGATTCTTTACCAAAAAAATCAGATACAGCTTTTTGGACTGCTGGCATTCTAGTCATACCACCAACTAATATCACTTCATTGATCTGAGAAACATTTACGCCCGCATCTTCTATAGCTTTTTTACACGGCTCAATGGAGTTTTGAATCAAATTTCCCACAAGTTGCTCCATGGTAGCTCTATCCAAAGTTTCAACTAGATGTTTTGGACCAGAAGCATCAGCTGTAATAAACGGCAAATTAATTTCAGTTTGCATCAAAGTAGACAGTTCGATTTTTGCTCGCTCAGCAGATTCTCGCAACCTTTGTAGAGCCATCCGGTCTGCAGTCAAGTCAATTCCTTGATCTTGTTTAAATTTCTCACAAATCCAATCAATAATTACTTGATCAAAATCATCACCACCTAGGTGAGTATCTCCATTAGTAGCCTTGACTTCAAAAACACCGTCACCCATTTGAAGAATAGTTATATCAAATGTTCCACCACCTAAGTCGTAAACCGCTATGGTTTGTTCTTTATTATTATCCAACCCGTATGCTAAAGCAGCAGCAGTAGGCTCATTAATAATTCTCATCACTTCTAATCCCGCAATTTTTCCAGCGTCTCTTGTAGCATTTCTTTGACTATCATTAAAATAAGCAGGAACTGTAATCACAGCTTGAGTAATAGATTCTCCCAACTTAGATTCGGCATCTTGCTTCATTTTTTGAAGAACCATCGCAGCAATTTCTGGAGGAGCAAAAGTTTGATCTCCCATTGCTACATGAGCATCACCATTAGTATGAGCAACTACAGAATAAGGAACTAAATCAATATTTCTACTTACTGATTGATCAGTATGTTTCATTCCCATAAATCTTTTAGCAGAGAAAACTGTATTTTCAGGATTGGTTACAGCCTGACGTTTGGCTGTAGTCCCTACGTATCTTTCATTTGATCTTGGATTAATCCCAACAACTGATGGGGTAGTTCTATTTCCTTCAGCATTTTCAATTACTCTGGGCTCACCCGCTTCAATAATTGCCATACATGAATTTGTGGTACCTAAATCAATACCGAGAATTTTCGGCATTTTATTCCTCCTCTTCTTGTTCTATTTTTATTTCTGGTTTTTTAGCCACCACAACTCTTGCAGGTCGAAGTAGCTTGTCATCAATTTGATATCCCTCTTGAATAATAGAAATGATTGTTCCCTCTTCACTAGTTTCATCATCTTCATACATCAATGCTTCATGAAAATTAGGATCAAATTCCTTTCCAAGAGATTCGATTTTTTTGACTCCTTCAATATCTAAAAAATTTTCAAAATTTCTTAATACTAACTTCACTCCATCTGACCATTGAGCGTCAGAATCTTCTGGAATACTTTCAACTGCTCTTGATAAATCATCAGCTACAGAAATCACTCTATGAAAAATAGATATTTTGAGATTTCTCCTTGTCTCCTCTAATTCTTGAGATGCTCGAGTACGATAATTCACTAAATCAGCTTGTGCTCGTTGAGCTATAGATTTGTAGTGATCTCTATCTTTTAAAGCTTCCTCAAGAGGATCAACAGATTCGTTAATTTCATTCTGAAGATTTTCTTCTACATTTTCGCTTTCTTCAGATTCATTTTCTATTTCATATTCTTCAGACACATCAACTCCACTAATTACCTTTTAAAATTTCAAACATATCTTCAAGGCAATCTTCTAAGTATTTTTTCAAGTCACTTGGTTCAGCCTGATCTAGACCAGAACGCATTTTCAAAACTTGATTAAACATATTGAGAGAAAGTTCTACTCCAGCCATATTCAAACCTAAATCTCCTACCAAATGTTTAATTAGGCGAAGACGAACTATATCTTCTTCAGAGTAAAGTCTTAACATTCCAACAGTTCGAGAAGGTCTTACCAGCCCAACCCTCTCATACTTCCGCAAAGTCTGAGGATGCATTTCTAACAATCTAGCAGCAACGCTAATTACGTATAAACCATCAGGATTAGCATAAACCTCTGTTACCTTTGTAGGAACATTAACTCTGATCACTCTTTTAAAATTTTGATTTGGAGTATTTTGATTCAAAAATATTTCCTTTCAATATGAACAAATGATATAAGTTGATTCGATGCGTGTCAACTTTAATAATACTCTCAGACACTATATTGATCGATCACTTATCAATCAATATAGTGGACAAAAATAAAATGGAGGTAGATATGGCTCAAACACCAGGAACTGAAATCATTGAACTAGCTTCAGGAATCTATGCTAGATTACATGAAAACCTTACAAATGCTGGAATTTTAATTGGCGACCATGGAGTAATGATCATTGATTCACTCAGAGTCCCCTCCTTTGCTAGAGACCTTTATGAAGACGTGAAATCAATTACTGACAAGCCCATACAATACGTAATAGATACACACTCACATTGGGATCATTCTTGGGGCAATGAAGTTTTTCCTGAAGCAACAATTATTGGACATCAAAATTGTTACGACGAAATGCTGGATGTAGAAGCACAAGAAAAATGGTTAAACAAAATTGTAAATGCAAATGACCCTTGGTCAGAAGAAGCCAAAACAGTTCAAATAACTCCTCCAAACTTAACATTTGATAACAAAATGAGTCTTTATTTTGGTGGTCGTCAAATAGACTTAATGTACCTAGGCAAAGCTCATACAAGTGGTGACATTTTCATAAATATTCCTTCAGAATACTTGTTATTTACAGGCGACGTTGTCCAAAACAAAGGAGTACCTTACATGGGAGACGGATATCCCGTTGAATGGCCTGAAACTGATGCCAGAATTCTAGAAATAGGTGCTGATGTATATATGGGTGGACATGGAAGTATTGGAGATAGAGAAAGCCTAAAAATTGACAAAAATTTCATAGATGTCCTCGTGGGTGAGTTCAGAAATAAAATCTCTGATGGGCAAGATATAGAAACCGCTTCTAACTCTGTTTATGAATATTTAAAAAAAGATTTTGGAGACTGGAGATCTTTCGACAAATTAAAAGATTCAATGGGTTATATATACACAAAAATTAAAAATAATATGTAATTTTTCATATTCAGGTGGAATCACTGTATCTTCATACAAAACAAAGCAGTATTATATACGTATAAAAATTTATTTAGCTCATATGAGGTTATCTATGAACAGCATTAAATACTTATTAGTTTTTGCAGCAATTAGTGTTTCAGCAATATCGTCTGTAGCGTGTGGCTCAGCAATCGGACTTGCCACTGGCGCAGGTGAAGTAATTACTAATGAAGATGAACTCCAATCAATTTTTATTGAAATAGACCAAAGACACTCAGAAGAAGTTCAGAATTTACATGAAGACATTAATGCCGCTAGAGATGTAATTACTCAAATGCTAGATAGATTAAGCGGTATAAACCCTGACTCTATGATGCCTGACAGCACATCTACCACAGGCATTATCTTACAAGACGAATCGCCAATGATCGTTCACCCTCAATTTTCAGAAGTGATGGATATTGGTCAAGCGTACCTGTCTGGATTAGATCAAAACGAATCACAACAAGCTTTCTCTGATGAAACTAATGCATTAAAAGACAGAGTAATGCAAATATTAATGGAACCGAAGGAAACTGAACTTGAAAGAATTCAGAGATTAGAGATAGAAGGGCTTAATGCTGAATTAGCTCTTCTAGACCAACATATTCAAGAGTTATATCAAGAAATTGATGAGATGCATTTCGATTCTGATATGGATGAATTTGAAAAAGACGAACTTAAAAATCTTGGTGATGAATCAGAAAAAATGATTAAAGTCATGCAACAAATTATTGGTGCAGACCCCAAAGCTTTAAGTACAGCTCTTCAGGCTGATACAAAAGAGGCTAGAGAAGCTAGAAATCAAATTATCTTAGCTAACGACAAAGTATTAGATCCGAAATTTAAAGAGGCTGTCGAAGATTTTGTATATGACAAAAATATCGATAAAGAAGATGCGATACAACTCTCAAAAACAATTACTCAATCATCAGGAGAAACAGTAGCAGGAGTATCTGCATCTAATGCTGCTGAAAACTGTTTAGAATCAGGGAAATCAAAAATTGCTTGTAAAGCTCAAGCTGAAAACGAATATAGGGCAGCTGGAATTAGAAACGAAGAAGCTATAGCTCAACAAATCGTTATTGACGCTGCTGCAGACACAACACTCGACAAATTAAAAGAATGTGTGTCTTTAGCTCAAAAAGACCCTGCACGAGTGAATTCTGCAACTGCAGAATGTAATGCTCGTGCAAAAAAAACATTCAAAGATCTAAGCCCAGTCAAAATAGAAGAGCCTAAGCTAGATCGAATTATTAAATCAACTACAGCAGCAGTAGTTAAAGCTGATAAAGAATTTGAATCAGCCTGGAAAAATGATGTAGACAAAAATGCGATTACGTCATGTAGAGATGCAGCAGACACATCCACAGCATGTAAAGATGGAGCAAGAGACATTTTTGTAAAAGATGCTGCTAAAAATTCAATGGTTAGAGAAGTTACAGGCGGTACAGACTTCTCTAATATAAAGAAAGATGCCAACAAAAATAGGGTAGGAGATCTCATTAGAGAATGTATGAAAGCAAACGGCTTTGATCCTGATTCTAGAGACAAGTGTACGGATGAAGCTTACGATGAATTTTCTGTAATAGAACCATCTTTTATAGATCCACCTACTAGGGATATGGAAAGACCTTCAGATAACTATGACGATAAAAAGGTTGAAGCTCAACAATCAGTTGCAGATATCGTTCAAGAAATGAGAGAAGGAAAAATTACTGAAAAACAATTTAACGATAAGCTAGATAAAGCTACTAGAAGATAAAAAATTGTAACTAAAAAGCCCCGATCTAATTCGGGGCTTTTTTTATATATCAGAATCAAACCTTTGTTCCTTAAGAGGATCCCCTTCCATATGATAACCTCTCATCTCCCAAAAACCCGGAGCATCTTCCTCCATAAACTCTATCCCATTCACCCATTTAGCACTCTTCCATGCATATCTTTTAGGAACAATCAGCCTTAATGGGGCTCCATGATCAGGAGTTAACTTTTCTCCATTATGTTTGGTCGCAAAAATCACATCATCATCTAATAAAACATCTAAAGACACATTTGTCGTATAGCCTCCATAACAATGAATCATTGCAAATTTAGCCTCTTGCGAAATTTGAATCTGATTAAACAAAGTTTTAAAAGGAATTCCTGACCATGTATTATTTAAATTACTCCACTGGGTAACACAATGAAATTCAGAAGACAAAGTGATTTCGCCTAAACCTAAAAATGTTTGATAATCAAACTCCATTCTTTTTGAAACAGATCCGGTTACTGAAAACTTCCAATCTGTTAGATCAATTGAAGGAGTACTCCCAAAGGTTAAAACGGGAAATTTATCGGTAACTACTTGACCAGGAGGCGCATTCTCATCATTTTTTCTAGAAAAGTTTTTACTACTTATTCTTGTCATATTGATTCCTTTTATTAATGATTGCATATAATAACTTAATTAATTTAGTGAGGCGAAATTCTGAAACCTGATTTAGTAATTTTTGATTGTGATGGAGTATTAGTAGATAGCGAGCCTATTTCTAACCAAGTTTTGTCAGAATTATTAACAGAAATAGGGCTACCTACAACATATGAAAAATCGCTTGAATTATTTTTAGGAAAATCTTGGGAAGATAGTCTAAAAACTATTGAAAATCTTCTTGGTAATAAACCACCAGAAAATCTTTTAGATGAGTATATCAATAGAATGTTCAAACTATTTGAAACTGACCTAAAAGCTGTAGATGGGATCTCAGAAGTACTGAACAACTTGCATTTCCCAAAATGTGTTGCATCAAGCGGACCTTATGAAAAAATTTATAAAACGCTGGGAATTACAGAACTCATATCTTTTTTTGAAGGGAATATTTTTAGCGCAGTAGATGTTAAAAATGGCAAACCTTCTCCAGATTTGTTTTTATATGCTGCTAATAAAATGAACTCTAAACCTGAAAATTCTTTAGTTATAGAGGATTCTCCTGCAGGAATAAAAGCCGCAGTAATGGCAAATATGAAAGTGCTAGCATTCGATCAATTTGGGTATAATCATCTCATCCCATCAAATAGAGGAAAAAGTTTTTCATCAATGAAGGATCTAATTAAAATTATTGATGATTTGTAAACAACCATGAGTAAAACATCTGAAATAAAAGAAATTCTAGAAGGGTCCTATGACCTTCACGTCTACGCTGGTCCTGATACTCAAGAAAGAAGAATGGATGCTTTAGAAACTGTGAAATATGCTTACGAATCACAAATGGGGGGATTTGTACTCAAGTCTCATGAATATTCTACTGCTCCCATAGCAAATCTTTTAGATAACATTTACCCGGGAATCAATGTAATAGGATCGCTATCTCTTAATTACGCAGTGGGAGGGATCAATCCTAAAGCTGTCGAAACATCTGCAAAACTTGGAGCAAAAGTAATTTGGATGCCTACACTCTCATCTCATCACCGGATTCAAAAATTTTCTGACTCAATAGGCTTAAAAATTGTCGATAACAATAATCAACTAACTAAAGAAACGATTGAAGTTCTTGAGATCATAGCTGAATACGATATCTTGCTGGCTTCAGGTAATTTATCTCCAATAGAAGTACGCAAATTGTTTCAAGAGGCAAAAAAACGTGGAGTAAATAAAATGATAGCTAGTAATGCCCATAGAATCATGTCTTTAGATGAGCAAAAATCATTGACGGAACTTGGAGTAGTTATTGAATATTCATTTCAAGAATGCATGCCTAATACAAACACCCTTTCAATTAAGGAATTATCAAAAAATTTGAATCAATTAGACACACAAAATTGTGTGATTACTAGCAACTTTGGACAATGGATGAACCCTACACCTGCCGAAGGAATTAGAATGGCCATAAGTTTCCTTTTAGAAGAAGGTATGAAAGCTCACAAAATTTCACAACTAGTCAAAGAAAACCCTAAAAATTTACTGGGTATCTAATTTAGATTCTTCTTCCATAGCAACATATTTTGAAGGACATTTTACTATCACATTATGGCTTATAAATCTGTCAGATGGATCATGAGACCCTTCCAATATTATTTCGGAATGTTCATTAAAAAATAGATCTGGAATTATTCCGTCATGTTGAGCTATAAGTACATTCTCACCGTCAGTTAATTCAAAAAATGCTAAAGTAGAACCTTGATCTCTATTAAATGAATCTGGGACTAATTTGCCACTTACCCGAACCATGCGACCAGGTAATGTTGCAGGCTCTTCCTGAATTTCACTAACTGTGTAGTAATAAACCATAGCACTTTGAAAAGTAATCACTGCAAAATAAATCAAAGCGCCAATCAAAACTATGGATGCTAAAAAGATCCTGATTTTATTCCTATTTAAAAAATGGGGTTGTTGAGTATCCGTAAACGGTTCCATAAACTATTCTTTCTTATCTAATTCTTCTTTCAAAAAATCTACTTCTTTTTTCATTTCTTTAATTCTTCTAGTTAAAAAAAATATATAACCAAAGAAAAAAATCCAAATCACAAAAAACACAGCAAAAAGATAATTTAGCCCTGAATTTGTATCATTTGAAGAGTGTCCATCAGCAGATACTATTTGAAAAGGAAAAAGTATATAAAGCCCTAATAAAACAGAAAAAAACGCAACCAACCTAAACAAAAAATTATTATAAATTAACGGAAACATACTGATGTACCTCATCTAATTTGTCTTCAACTCTTCTAAAATTAAAACGCTCAACCATTAAATATATATAAAAAACAGTGAAAGTGACGATTGCAACAAATAAAGTAATTAACATTCTTGAATCTAAACTCATTTCTTGTTCAGCAAGGGGACCTATATTCAAGGGAGGATGAGCAGATCTCCACCAAACAGATGCTAAGTAAATAATCGGAGCGTCAATTGCTCCTAATAAAGCTACAGCAGAAGCATACATGCGCCCTGTAGGTCCTTGAGAAAATGTCCTTACCATTAAATAACCGACATAAATGAACCATAAGATTAGAGTAGTTGTTAATTTTGGATCCCAAGTCCACCAGACTCCCCAAGCTGGCTTAGCCCAAATCGCACCAGTTAAAAGAATCAAAGTAGCAAAAATTATTCCTAATTCTGCTGCAGAATAGGCAATAGCGTCCCAAAAATTATTTCTCGTAATCAAGTGCACAACACTAGCAACACCAACAACTACAATCGACACCATTCCAACCCATCCAATTGGAACATGGACATAAAATATACGCTGAGAAATACCTAAAGTTCTTTCTGTGGGAACCCACATAAAAATCAAGTAAATCAACACTAGTGTCGAAACAAAGCTTAATAAAAATAATGCAGATCTAATCAATATTTCCCTCTAAAGTCACAATAATATTATTGTATCATTGTGACTCTAACCACACACTAACTAGTTACTGCACCTTCAGAAGCAGAAGAGACCAATTTAGCATATTTTGCTAAAACCCCTCTTTCATAATTTGGCTTCCTAGGAACCCATGCATCTTTTCTTTTCTTCATCTCTTCATCTGAAATATTTACGTTAAGTTGCCTAGTTTCAATATCTAAAGTGATGATATCTCCGTAATTAACTAAACCAATGGGACCTCCAACAGCTGCTTCAGGAGCTACGTGTCCTATCGAACCTCCTCTTGTTGCACCTGAAAACCTTCCATCTGTAATTAATATAGTCGAGTCTCCTAAACCTGCGCCCATTATTGCTCCAGTTACTGCTAGCATTTCTTGCATTCCGGGACCACCTTTGGGTCCTTCATATCTGATTACAACAACATCTCCGTGTTCAATCTCACCATTTTTAATTGCCTCAAATGCAGGTCTTTCACCATCAAATACTTTGGCAGGGCCTTCATGTTTTTGAATACTAGTACCTGCTACTTTGATAACTGCTCCATCGGGAGCTAAATTACCTTTCAAAATGGCTAATCCTCCAGTGGTACTTTTTGCATTAGGGATTGAGAATATAACTCTCTCATCAGGTAAAGTCTCAACGGTCTCAAGATTTTCTGCAATAGACTTTCCATTAATTGTCATAGCGTCCCCATGTAACAATCCACCTCGGAGAAGTTCCTTCATTACTACCTGTACTCCACCTGAGCGATCAACATCAGACATGACATATTTACCGCCAGGTCTCAAGTCAGTTAAATATGGAGTTTCTCTACTAAATTTATCAAAATCATCAATAGTTAATTCAACTTCTGCCTCTCTAGCTATAGCCAACAAATGCAAAACTGCATTTGTAGATCCTCCCATTGCTAAGACTAACCTAAGAGCATTTTCAAATGCATCTCTAGTCATAATATCTCTTGGCTTGATTCCTTTCTCCAACATCGTGTACATATGTTTACCAGCTTCATGAGCAACAGCCAAATTTCTATCGTCAACTGCAGGTATAGATGAAGCCCCAGGTAAAGACATTCCCATAGCTTCAATGGCAGAAGCCATAGTGTTAGCAGTGAACATCCCGGAACAGGCACCTTCTCCAGGACATGCTACACGCTCCATATTAATCAATTCATCATACGTAATTTGTTTTTTTGAATATGCCCCAACTGCTTCAAACATATCTTGAATATTGATATCTCTATCCAAATATTTACCGGGTAAAATCGCACCGCCATAAACAAAAATAGATGGAATGTTCAACCGAGCCATAGACATCATTGCCCCGGGCATATTTTTATCACAAGCAGCCACAACAACTAAACCGTCCATCCCCTCTGTAAAACACACGGTTTCAATCGAATCTGCAATCACTTCCCTGCTTACCAAAGAACCTTTCATTCCTTCTGTACCCATAGAAATCCCGTCGCTAATTGTGATTGTTCCAAACATAAAAGGAACAGACTTAGCATCCCACAAGCCTTCTTTAACCTTATCTGCTATACGAGTCAAGTGAACATTACATGGGGTTACATCACTAGCTAAATTAGATACAGCTACAAAAGGTTTTTCCATATCATCATCACTTAAGCCTACAGCTCGCAACATAGATCTTGCAGGAGCTCGATCAGGACCTAAACTAACAATCCCTGATTTATGTTTCAATAATGATAGATCTTTAGCATTTGTGGACATTATTTTCCTCTCTACGTAAATAAAATATTGATTCTAATTTAAAAAGCATGAAGATTATATATTGAAACAGCCTCAATATATCAAATCAATGGCGATTTTGAGGGAACACCATTTCTTCTAGGGAATCTTGAGGGAGTATCTTCAATTTTTTCTATTACCACTATAAAACCAGGGTAGTTTTCAATAACCTCTGAAGGGTCAACAATTTTTGAAATCCTACCTCCCAGCTCAAACAAAGCTTTTGAAGATTTTTGAATTTCTTGATCTACTGTTTTTCCCTTCATAGCAAATGCATACCCACCTTTTTTAACAAATGGAAGCATCAATTCTAAAAGAGTAGGTAATTCAGCCACAGCCCTAGCAGTAACAAAATCAAACTGAGATCTAAATTGAGGGTTATGCGCAAAATCTTCAGCACGACCATGATGTGCGCAAGTATCTTTAAGCTCTAATTCTGTTGACACTTTATTAATAAATATTGTTTTTTTCCTAGTGGCATCAATCATTTGTACTTTTAGGTGGGGGTTTAAAAATTTGATAGGAATACCAGGTATTCCTGCACCTGAACCAATATCTAAAACACTACCTTTTGAAAAATCACTAGAAAAAACAAGATTTAGGCAAGCTGAATCCAATATATGCCTAAACAAAAAATCATCCCATTCAACAATAGAAGTTAAATTAAACAATTTATTTTCTTTAATTAACAATTCAAAAAAACGAACAATTGAATTCAATTGAAATTGTGTAGGCTTAATTCCCAATTTTAAAAGATTGGGTAAAAAATCCCCAAAATAGTAACTTTTATTTATATCAAAATCACTCATCTAGAAGAATTTTAACAAAATGATATAAAATTGTTCATAATCTTGTCATAAACGATATACAATCACGTTAATGTTTGTGTTAGGGTATAAACGCATGTAGCTCTAACAGCACATGCATAAAAATTAGCGGTCAAGGAGGCAACAAGTCGCTATGTTCAGATTCAAGACTATAGCCATATTTGCTCTTACTATATTCTCATTTGCAATATCATTTGGAACAATTGTCGAAGCAAATGATCCAACTGTCTACGGCACAGTTACATTTGCAGATGATGCCGGACACAATGACTCAGCTGTCATTTCAATTTCTGGAATTGCAGCTGGTACTTACTCAGCTTCATTAGTGTCATCAGATGGAAAGAGTTCATTTAAACTTTCCGATTTGGATGTAGATATTGCGACCTTACAAGGAGTAGTTCAAACTACCGGATCAATAGATTTTACGTTTGATTCCTCAAGCTCCGGATATACAGGAGCAGATTTACTATCTTCATATAGTAGATTCGTACTAGAAAATTCAGAGAACACTTACAGTGCTTCTAACAATGTTAGTACTACATCTTCTATATCAACATTAGTAGCGTCATTGAGCTCTGCTAAAACAAGTGCAAATGCACTTAAAAATGATCTAGAGGCAGCAAGCGCAGCTTCTACATTAGAAGATATTCAATCATCGGTTACTGATTCAGGTTCAGAAATAAATAACTTAAAAGGTGCTATTTCCGATGTTTCTGCTGCTAGTGCAGAAGTAAAAATTGTGGACGAAAGCTTGGACTTATCAGGAGTAGAAGCCATAATCAATAATATCAACACTTGGATAGCTTCTATAGAAGCTAACAACTCCGCCGTATCCGGAACATCATCCATAGCTGTTGCACAAACATATGTAGGAAATGCCAATGGAGGCTCTGTAGCTGATTCTCATGCAATTCTTAACGGTCTTCCAGACAAATTTGAATATAATTCAGATGGTAATCGAGTTGAACTACCTGGTGCTGGTGGTATCCACAAAGGTATCGCTGCTGCACAAGGGCTAGCAAGCCTATCAGTTATTGAAGGAGAATTACCTGCAGCGGAAGGAGCTGTAGGTCAGATTGATGGAAAAGATGTTAACACTTCAGTGTTGGGACTAGGCCTACCAAGTGTTGGAGATAGATTTGTAACATTAACTATGCAATTATCTCTAATATTTGGAACCTTGTTAATATTGACTAGTGGCGGCATGATTCTTC
>QCNV01000022.1 GCA_003213095.1 SAR202 cluster bacterium AG-426-M11
TTTTCCCTATTAATTTTCCTATAGTAAAAGAACCGGAATCGATAGCCCAAGTAGAAAGTAGAAGTACTATTAACCATTGTTTTCCATAAGGCTGATCTGCAATTAAAACTGCAAATGACATTAATCCTGAAACATAAAACGTAGGGCAGAGGATTCCCAGTATTTTATTTAAACTGTTTGATGTTTTTAAAAGGTCTGTAGATAACCATAAAATAGAAAATAAAGCTAAAAATAATAATGAAACAGCTATAATATCTTCAAGATTGCTTAAATTAATTAAATAATATACTGACGCAATATTAGCGAGTGAAAAAATGAAACAAATTTTAGGATTTGAAAAAACATCTCTGTAAATTAACATTCTGGATGTTTCCCAACTTCCTAATCCTCCTACTATAGACAATGCTAATACAAATGGTAATCCTCCGTACATAACGAAGGCTATTATGATTGGTATTCCTATTGCTGAAATAGCTAATCTTGATTTCACTATTTTTCCCTAAATTTTGTCATTCCAAATCTTCTTTTTCTTGTGTAATAAGTGTGAATTGCTTCTTCTAATTCATTAGATGTGAAATCTGGCCAAAAAACATCTGAGAAATAATACTCTGAATAAGCTGATTGCCATAAAAGAAAATTGCTGATTCTTTTTTCACCTCCAGTTCTAATTATTAAATCAGGGTCAGGTATTCCCGCAGTGTATAAATTGTCATCTATGTCTTTTAAGGAAATTTGATGGGGGAGAACATTTTGAGAGACTAATTTACGAACTGAATGTAATATTTCGGTTCGACCCCCATAGTTTAAGGCCACATTTAATGTCAATCCCGAATTGTTTTTTGTAGATTCTTCACATTTGGAAAGAGCTTTTTGTAAATTAGATGGTAATGATGATTTCTCTCCTAAGTGAACAACTCGGATATTATTAGAAATTAAAATATCTAGTTGCTTATTGATTGAATCAAATAAAAGGTTCATTAAATTTGAGACTTCTAATTTTGGTCTATTCCAGTTTTCAGTTGAGAAAGCATAGATAGTTAAGAATTGTATGTTTAAATCTGAAACTTTTTTTACGATAGATTGTAGGTTTTCAGTCCCTTTTTCATGGCCTTTATTTCTTGAAAACCCATTAGAGTCAGCCCATCTGCCGTTTCCATCCATAATGATTGCAATGTGAGCTAGTGAATTTGTGTCGTGAGATGGCATGAAAATCCCTTTCATAATAGGAAATATCTCTGCTAAATTTTTAAAAGTTCTTTTTCTTTATCTTTTTTGAGAGTATCTACTTGACTAGTAAAATCATCAGTAATTTTTTGAAGATCTTGTTGTGCTTTTTTAGATTCGTCTTGAGATATCGATTTATCTTTTTCTAGAACTCTAAGTTTTTCTAAACTATCACGTCTAATATTTCTTATAGATACATTTGTGTTTTCACTTATTCCCCCAACTGATTTAACCATTTCTTTTCTTCTTTCTTCTGTTAGTGGAGGTACATTAATCCGTATCATTTCACCATCGTTTGATGGTGAAATTCCTAAGTCGGATTGTAATAATGCTTTCTCAATTTCTATTAGAGCACTATGGTCCCATGGTTGGATAGTGATTATCCTTGCTTCAGGAATAGAAATAGATGAAATTTGATTCATTGGTGTAGGTGTTCCATAGTAATCAACATTAATATTTTCTACTAATCCTGTAGATGCACGGCCCGTTCTGACAGATGACAACTCCCTGATTAAGGACTCAATACTTTTTTCCATTCGTTGTTTGGTATTATCAAAAATTTCAGTGATTTCATTCATGATTTTCTCCGTTTTAGGAATGTACCAATGTCCCTATTTTATCTCCGTTCACAACTTTTAAAAGATTCCCTTTAGTAAATAGATCAAAAACTACTACAGGGATTTCAGACTCCATACAAAGTGATAGTGCTGTACTGTCCATTACTTTTAATCTTTTTGAAATTGCATCTAAATAAGTGATTTGTTCAAATTTATTTGCTTCGGTATTTTTATTTGGGTCTCGGTCATAAATTCCATCCACTTCATTTTTTGCCATAAGTAAGGCGTCTGCACTGATTTCTAAGGCTCTAAGAGCTGATCCGGTGTCAGTAGTCATAAAAGGGTTTCCTGTTCCTGCGGCAAAGAGAACAATTCTACCTTTTTCTAAATGTCTTATTGCTCTTCTTCTTATGTATGGTTCAGCCATTTGTTGGATGTTGATTGCACTTAGCGTGCGAGTATTTAACCCATGTTTTCTTTCAAGTGAATCTTGTAACGCTAATGCACTAATCACAGTAGCTAACATTCCAGCATAGTCAGCAGTTGCTCTTTCCATTCCTTCTATTTCTGCTTGAGATCCACGCCAAATATTTCCTCCACCAACAACTATAGCTAGCTCTACTCCCATTGAAGTAATTGATTTGATTTCTCCTGCCATGAAATCTAACGAATCTGGATCTACTCCATGTGTTTTTGAACCTTTTAAAGATTCACCACTGACTTTTAACAGGACTCTTTTAAATGGAGTTGATGGCATATTTTATTCGCCTAGAGAAAATCTTTCGAATCTTCTTACACGTATATTTTCACCTAATTTACCGACTGTTTCGTTGACTAAATCTTGAATGCTTTTTGAGGGATCTTTAATAAATGATTGCGATAGTAGGCATACCTCTTCAGCTTTATCTTCAGATCCTTCTGGTAAATCTTGTGAGCTGACAAATTTTGGTGCCATTGCAGCAATTTGCATTGCAATGTCATGGGTAAGCTGAGAAAAATCATCGGTTCTTGCTACAAAGTCAGTTTCGCAGTTGACTTCAACCATTGATCCTATGCGACCACCGCTATGAATATAAGTAGCTATTACTCCTTGATCTGTATCTCTCTCGGCTTTTTTAGCTGCTGAAGCAATTCCTTTAGATCTTAAAAGAGATGCTGCTTGTTCAACATTTCCCTCTGTTTCTTCAAGGGCTTTTTTGCAATCCATGACTCCAGCACTAGTTTTGTCGCGTAATTCTTTGATTAATTTGGTATCTATTTCCAAGTTGCACCTAATAATTATTTGTTTTCAGTTTCGTTAATTTCTTGAGTTTCAATTTCATTTGCTGCTTCAGAAGTATTGATTGGTAACTCAGGTTCAGAAACTGCATCTTGAGCTTCTTGCTCTAGTTCTTCTGCAGTTGAAGTTGAGTATGTGACCATTCTTTCAGGGGAGTCAATTGATTGAGCAAAATCATTATCAGATGACTCTCTTCTAGTTCTCCCTTCGATTATAGCATCGGCCATTCGTGAGGTGATCAATCTGATTGATCTGATAGCATCATCGTTTCCTGGCATTGGATAATCCACTAACTCAGGGTTTGAGTCTGAGTCAACTAGAGCAACTATAGGAATCCCCACTTTAATTGATTCAGTTACGGCAATTTCTTCTTTAGCCACATCTATGATAAATATAGCCCCAGGCATTTCTTCCATATCCTTAATACCAGCCAAATTACGATTTAACTTTTCTATTTTTTCGTCGATTTTTAAAGATTCTCGTTTTGTTAATACTTCAAAATCTCCGTTATCTCTTTGGTTTTCTAGGGATATTAAGTGAGCAATTCGTTTTTTGATAGTTTGGAAATTAGTTAAAGTGCCCCCAAGCCATCGGTTTGATATGTACATTGAAGAGCTACGTTCTGCTTCATTGACTATGACGTCTTGAGCTTGTTTTTTAGTTCCTACCATAAGTATTTTTTTACCCTCGAATGCAACTTGAGATAAAAAGTTTGCAGCATCTTCAATCATTCCAATGCTTTGCTGTAGGTCAATTATGTGGACCCCATTTCTGTGGGTGAATATATATTTTTGCATTTTAGGGTTCCAGTATTTTTTCTGGTGCCCAAAATGTACTCCTGCCTCTAAGAGAGATTTCATAGTGATTTTTTGAATTTCTTCTTGCTCTTGTCCTTCTTCGCCACTAGCCACTTGAACCATAAAGTTTGCCTTTCCTCGTATATTATTTTTAGGTATAAAAATGCCGGCAAATTATACCATGTAGCTTTATATATAGTAAAACTGATTAGTTTTTGTTTTGTATATTTAATGTCATGATTAGGGCATCTTCTAAATTATCAGAATAATATCTATGTCTCTTGCCAACAACCTTAAAGTCGAATTTTTCGTATAATTTAATTGCAGCATTGTTGGATGGTCGTACTTCTAAAGTAATAGATTGGCTATTTTTCTTGATGCTGTTAGAGATAATTTTGCTAATAATTTTTTCTCCAATTCCTCTTCTGAAGTATCGGCGCCTAACCCCGATCGAAATTATGTGTGTTTCATCTGCAATTTCCCACGTTACTGAGTACCCTATGATGAATGAATCACCTTTTTCTTGTCCTGTGTAGCCATTTCTGTATGGAAAAGTAGAAGTGTTTAATAAAAAATCTTCCGGTATTTCAGCGATTAAGCAATTTGAAATTTTTCTATAAATTTCTGTACGAAAATTTGTTGAAGGAAATAAATTTGGGAAAGCATCTTTTTCTATTGACAAAACTTGAGATACGTCTTGATTTTTCATGGAACGAATTTTTAATTTAGTTAACATGTCTTTTTTGATGATTTTTTTTGATGATTTTTAAGTATGAAAATAATCTTGAATTATGTATGCAAACTCCTTGCATACACATACCCCTGAGGGGGTAGAATCCCAAATAACTATAATTTAAATTTCTTTTAGTAATATTAAAACTCATTTGGGGTTTATTTTGGAACATATTTTAAGAATAATATACATCGCGTTCCAGCATAAATATAAATTATTTTTTGCATACCTATCTACCGCAGGTGCGGTTGCTGCTTACGTTGTGTTGCCAAGATATTTTGGGGAAGCAATTGATTCTATAGCTATTCCGTTATCTGAAGGTAATCCAGTTGATAGACAAGTTTTAATTTCTGCTGTCATTATTATCATGGCCTTAAGTGTAATTAGAGGTGTTTTGTCTTATTGGCAGACACACCTAGCTGAAGCTATTTCCCAATATGTTGCATATGATTTGAGAAATATGTTGTATGACCATGTTCAAAACCAAAGTTTTGATTTTCACGATAAATATCACACTGGTACATTGATGTCTCGTGCTATTACTGATGTTGAAAATATTAGAATGTTTATCAATATGGGGCTTGTTCGAGCACCATATTTTATTGCACTCTTCATTATAGTAGCTTATGTCCTACTTACTTCTAATTTTATTTTAGGTCTGATTGGAGTGGCATTTATGCCAGTAGTAGCTATATACACCAGTAAAGTTAGATTAAAAATGCGAGCTTTGTGGCTTAAAGTTCAAGAAAAAATGGCTGAATTAAGTATTATTTTGCAGGAAAATTTTGCCGGTCAAAGAGTGGTTAAAGCTTTTGCATCTGAAGAATATGAAGAATCAAAATTTCAAGAAAAAAATCAAGAAGTTGCTGATATATATGTTGAAGCTGAAAATTTACGAATATCTAGCGTTTCATTCATGTTGTTTACTTTTATGTTATCAATGGGAATTGTATTGTGGTATGGGGGAAGACTAGTTATTGGAGGGTCCGAATTTACTCCTGGCGATTTAGCTGAATTTATATTTTATTTGCAAATTTTAGCTATGCCGGTTCGTATGGCAGGGTGGGTTGTAAATTCTTATGCAAGAGCTGGATCTGCTGGAGAAAGAATGTTTGGAGTTTTGGATTACAAATCCCAAGTTCAGGAGATAGATAACCCAATAATTACTGAAAGAGTAAAAGGTTCAGTTACTTTTCAAAACGTTTCATTTAGTTACACAGGAAAAACTAAGGCACTTAAATCTATTTCTATAAATGTTAATCCTGGTGAGGTTATTGCTCTGCTTGGAGTCCCAGGAAGTGGAAAAACTACATTAGTAAATCTTTTGTGTAGATTTTATGATCCTTCTGAAGGAGAAATATTGATAGATGGAGAAAATATCAAAAACTATCAACTTAATAATTTAAGATCTCAAATAGGAATGGTTCAGCAAGATCTATTTTTATTTACAACGGATTTAAAAGAAAATATTTCTTATGGAAAAGAAAATGCAACATATGATGAAATTACACAAGCTTCTAAAATTGCCCAAATGCATGATTTTATAGAGACATTAGACGATGGATACGAGACGTATGTTGGAGAAAGAGGTTCGACCTTATCTGGCGGGCAAAGACAAAGAATGGCTATAGCTAGAGCGGTAATTTTAGATCCTCCCATTTTGGTTTTAGATGATTCAACTTCTAGTGTAGATGCGAATACTGAAGACGAGATCAAAAAAGCCATGGAATCTGTTATGAAAGGAAGAACAACATTTGTAATAGCAAATAGATTAAGTACAGTCCATGCAGCAGATAAAATCTTAGTGATGAATGAAGGTGAAATTGTAGAACAAGGAAATCATCAGGAACTTTTAAAACTTAATGGGCAATATAAAAAGATATATGATTTACAGCTTAGACCTCAAGAAACATTGAATAACGACTATAATGAAAATCAGGGAGCAGTGGTCAAATGAATTTGGGATTGGGAGGAGTTTCAGCTGCAAGAGGTCATGCTGATGAAGAGTATTTTGGGAATGCTTATGACCAAAGAGTAATTCTGAGATTGGCACCTTTTATTAAGCCTTACAGAAAACTTGCAATTATTTCGATAATTGCAATGCTCATTTATACTCTTACATTGGTTGTTGTACCATGGATGATTGGGTACGGAATAGATGAATTTATAGCTAACAAAGATTTATCAAGATTAAATATTCTTTTTGTAATATTTGTAATCGTTTCTGTAATCAACTGGGTTACAAACTACATCATGCAATATGCAATGCAAAAGGTAGGTCAAGGTGTTCTCTTTGGGCTAAGGAAAAGGTTGTTTGGCCATGTTCAAAAGCAGTCATTGTCTTATTTTGATAATACTGAGGTTGGTAGATTAATGTCCAGGGTACAGGGTGATGTTGGACAGCTTCAAGAATTTAGTGCTTTGGTAGTAATGAGTTTGGGAGAATTATTGAGTCTGATCGGGATAGTTGTTGCTCTTTTGTTCATGAATGTAAAGCTTGGTTTAATTACAATGATTGTGATTCCTATTTTGGTTGTGATAATGATCGCATGGCAAAGATTTGCTAAAAAAACTTTTGTAGAAGTTAGAAGGCGAATTTCAATAGTCAACGGTTCATTTAATGAGAATTTTGCAGGAGTCAGAGTAGTACAAAGTCTAAATCGACAGAAAAAGAATTTAGAATTATTTGATGAGAAAAATTTAGCTCACCGTTGGTCTAATATAGTTGCTGGTAGATATGCAGCAGGGTTATTGCCTGCTGTAGACATTTTGACTGCTGTGGCTATCGTATTGGCTATTTTGTTTGGAGCACAAATGGTTGAATCTCAAGAGATTGGAGTAGGTGTTTTGGTTGCGTTTATTATGTATATTCAAAGGTTTTTCGATCCCATCAGAAACTTAACTATGCAATACACTCAATTGCAAAGATCTATGGCTTCTGGTTCAAGGATTTTTGATCTGATGGATAGAATTCCTGGCCTTGAAGACAAAGAAAATGCTTATGAGATGCCTGAGATTCAAGGATCAGTAGAATTTAAAAATGTCCGGTTTTCATATGTTGAAGGTGAAGAAGTTTTAAAAGGTATTAATTTAAAAATTGCTCCTGGAGAAACTGTTGCTATTGTAGGACCAACAGGTGCAGGGAAAACTAGCATTGTTTCAGTTTTATCTAGATTTTATGGAGTACAACCAGGTAATGGATCTATCCTAGTCGATGGTATTGAAATTACTGACGTGACACGTGAATCACTCGTCCATCAAATGAGTATGGTATTACAAGAACCATATTTGTTTTCTGGAACGATATTAGAAAACATTCGATATAATCACTCAAATGTTTCTGATGAACAAATTATTTTAGCTGCAAAAGCAGTAGGAGCTCATGAATTTATTAATAAATTACCTGATGGGTATCACACTTATTTAGCTGAAAGAGGTAATAATATTAGTTTGGGGCAGAGACAGTTAATAAGTTTTGCCAGAGCAATTGCTCCAGATCCTAAAATAATAGTTTTAGATGAAGCAACAGCTAGCATTGATAGCCATACTGAAACTTTAATTCAGCAAGCATTGAAAAAAGTTCTCCATGGTCGAACAGCTATAGTTATAGCTCATAGGCTTTCAACTATTCGAGGAGCAGACAAGATAGTAGTTTTAGATGCTGGTGAAATTGTTGAAATTGGAACTCACGAAACATTGATGGCACAAAAACACCTTTATTTTGAGTTGTACAATAAAAATTTTGCATCTATAGAAGGTTTATAAACTTCTACCTAATGCTTTTAAAATTATAAAGATTTATAATCAGAGTAATTTCAAGATTTAAGGTGCGAGATGAAGATTTTTTTCTGTCCTGAATGTGGAGGATACACTTTATGGCCCTCAGAGGTTTGTGATGAGTGTCTTGCAAAACTTCCTCCGGACTCTTGGGTAGAAATCACTGAAGAAGAGCTTCAACAGCTAGAGTATATTGATGATTTTGAACCTGGAGAAGATATACCCACTTGGGAATATGAAGTTTTGAAACTTAAATCTGATTCTATTGAATCTGTAGTTGAATACAATAAAACTTTATTAAACGGGATGGGAGAGAAAGGTTGGGAATTAGTCAGAATTACTTCCATGGGAGATTCTAAGTCTGATAGTTTTGGAGTATTTAAAAGATCATGGTCACATAAAATTGAAGATTAATAATTAATTATTTTGTATGTTAAGTAAATAGTCTTTAATAATTTGTTGATCATATATAAAAGGTAATTCAGGTATTTCATCGTTTTTTACCCATTTAAAGTCACTCACCTCATTGCTAATTGATAGTTCTCCTGAATTATGAATTGCATGAAAAACAACAATAATAACAGGACTTAAACCTGAATATACACCTTGAAGTTCAGTTATAGATACATCGATATGTACTTCTTCTTTTACCTCTCGAATAGCCGCGTCTTCTACTTTTTCTCCTCTATTGACATAACCAGATAATAGACTCCATTTACCTAAATGAGGCTCGATTGATCTTTTGACTAATAGTATTTTGTCTTGTTTTTTAACTATTACTACTGCTGCAACCTTTGGATCTAAATAGAAAGTGGAATTACATTTTTTGCAATTCAATTCTGAAGTTTGAGTATTGTGAATCGATTCCAATTTGTACCCACATTTAGAGCAAAAATTGTTTTGAGACTTTGTTCCCATCAATCTTTCAGGCTAATTGTTGTGTAAATATAGTGAATCCATTGTTGAAAGAATGTGTTTCTATGCATACGCCATTTATTACTGGGGTTTTCAAAGTCAAAATTAGATATTGGTGGGACATTTGGGTTTGATTGATCTCGTTTAGCTTCTGATGCTAGTCTACCTGCATTATATTCTGGATGACCAATGTGCATTACTTGAGAATGATCTGGTGTTTCAAATATTGTGTAACCAGATTCTTCTCCATAAGCTAAAAGATTAATGATGTTTTTACTGGCGGCATTTTCCATTTCTTTATCTGGTAAACCTGCAAATCTGCTTTGAGGACATAAGAATTTGTCATCTAGTGCCCCAATAATTGGATTAGATGGAGATAAATTGTCTAATTCGTAAACTCCAAAAAGTTTTTTTGCAAAATTTTCTTTAGGAATGCCTAACAAATATGCTAATGCAAATCCTCCCCAACACAATCCCAAAGTACTTGGAATACTCTTTGTGGCTTCAGTGATTAATTCAGTAAATTCAGGCCAATAATTTACTTGCTCGTAATCAAGATGTTCAACTGGAGCACCTGTAACAATTAATCCGTCTAGGGGCTTATCTTTTGTTGCTTGTTCATAGCTTTGATAAAGCTCGTCAATATGACCTTGTGACCATGTTTTATACTCGTGAGATTCTAGTCTGATCCAAATGGGTTCGATTTGTAATATTGATAACCCTAGAGGATTTAATAAGTTCATTTCATATTGTTCCCCAAGAGGCATAATATTTAATATGCCAATTCTTAAAGGTCTAATATCTTGACGTTCAGCTCTTTCAATGGGTATCCATCTTATTTTATTTTGTTCAATTAAAGGAACCCCGTGATAATCAGGCCTGATTATTAATGTCATTAATACTCATTGTCTCCATATTTAAATCCAAAGGTACGATTACGGGATCGCACCTTTGGATTTCTAAATTAATTTAGATGGCATCAAAAGAATTTTTAAAATCTTCTATGATATCGTCAATATGTTCTAGTCCTACTGAAACTCTAATTGTAGAAGCTTCTACTCCAGCAGATGCTTGTTCTTCTGGTGATAATTGTTCATGAGTAGTGGAAGCAGGATGAATTACTAATGTTTTAGCATCACCAACATTGGCTAAATTACTCGCAAGATTTAGATTATCAATACATTTTACTGCAGAGTCGTATCCGCCCTTTAATGTGAATGTTAATACTGCTCCATATCCTCTTTGTAAGTATTTGTCTGCTAAATTTTTATAAGGATTTGATGATAGTCCTAGGTAATTCACTGACTCAACTTTTGGATTATTTTCTAACCATTCGGCTAATTGTAATGAGTTCTGACAATGTCTTTCTACTCTAAGAGATAAGGTTTCAAGTCCTTGAATGAACAAAAATGAATTGAATGGACTGAGTGCTGCTCCATAATCTCTTAAAACTTCAAACCTAGCTCTAACTCCAAAAGCTATATTTCTGTTTTCTGGTACTCCTAAGGCATTGCATAGATCACTACCAAATCCTGAAACGTCCCAATGTACTAAACCATGGTAGGCTTCACTCGGTTCAGTGAATAAAGGGAATTTACCATTGCCCCAGTTAAAAGTACCTGCATCAACTATTACTCCACCAATGCTTGTTCCGTGACCTCCAATCCACTTAGTAGCGCTGTGAGTGATAATGTCTGCTCCATAATCAATAGGCCTAATCAAAGCTCCCGCAGCTCCAAGAGTATTATCTACAACTAAAGGAATGTCGTACGAATGAGCTAATTTTGCAATAGCCTCGAAATCTGGAACATTTATTTGAGGATTACCTAACGATTCGATGTAAATAGCTTTAGTATTTTCATCAATATTTGATTCAAAACTAGATAGACTATCACCTTCAGCAAATTTCACATTTATACCTAATCTTGGGAATTGGGCTTTGAATTGGTTGTATGTTCCCCCATATAAATATGAAGAGGAAACAAAATTGTCTCCTGCCTGTAAGAAGTTTGCTATTGCAGTAAATTGAGCTGCTTGACCTGAAGCTGTTGCTAATCCTAAAAGGCCTCCTTCTAGGGCAGCAACTCTTTTCTCGAAAACATCAGTGGTTGGATTCATTATCCTAGTATAGATATTCCCCAATTCTTTCAGAGTAAATAAATTAGCTCCATGCTCATGGCTATTAAATACAAATGATGTTGTTTGATATATGGGGACAGCCCTGGAGTTTGTAGCAGGGTCTGGTTCTTGTCCAGCGTGAAGCTGTAATGTTTCAAATTTGTAATCGCTCATTTTTCTTCTCCTATATTGAAAAACCTTATAAATTTTTAGCAAAAAAAAAGGCTCCTCCGGAAACGGATAGAGCCGCACCCTTTGTCTGTTAGACCTCGTCTAATCCCCAAAGGCACCTTAAAGGTTAAGGTTGCCGGACAGGGTCTAAGGATTGGGGCCTCGCCTGTCACTCTTGACGATATTTTGTTTTTAAGTTGCTAATACAATTGCTTCGAAGCAGATATAATCTACTATGAGCATTTTTTTTTGTCAAACCCTACTAGAAATTTTATGAATATCAATCAAAAAATATTAAATCAATTAAACCATAATCAAATTTCGGCAATTAAGTTTATTGCTCAGATTGCTGACAAACATTCTGTTAAAGCTTTTTTGGTGGGAGGCGTAGTGAGAGATATTTTTTTAAATCATAAAATTCATGATATTGATATAGCCGTTGAAAGTGATCCTAATCTGATGTTTGACTCTTTAAATCAATCAGAAAATTTCCAAATAGTTTCAATGTCAGAATTTGGTGTTGTTAAAGGTGTGTATGATGGCATTGAAATAGATATAGCAATGACAAGGGAGGAAGCATATCCCGCCCCAGGGTCTTTGCCTAATGTTTCATTGAAAACTGAAATTGATTTAGATCTCATTCGGAGAGATTTTTCGATTAATGCATTAGCTGTTTCCATTAATTCAAAAACATGGGGTGAAGTGATAGATGTAAATAATTCTTTAGAAGATTTACAAAATGGAGTTATTAAAATTTTGCATCCAAAAAGCTTTATTGATGACCCCACTAGAATTTTTAGAGCTATAAAATATTCATACAGATTGAATATGAATATTTCAAAATTTTCTTCAAGAAAAATGTATGAGTCATTAAATCATGTCAATTTATTAAGTGGAAAGAGAATTGCAAATGAGCTTTTATTGATATTCCAAGAAGAAGATTTTGAAAAGATTTTGAATCACAAGATAATAAGTTTGATTTTTGAACAACTAGATTTACGTTTATCCAAAACTACGAAAAATGAAAACTTTGAAAATATTCGAAGTATCTGTCGTGAAGATGAAAATATGTGGTGGGTTTTTATTTCATTTTATTTTAACCATTTAGATAGAGCAAAATTAGTGAGTAAATTGGACTTAAGCAGTAGGGTTAATAATGCCATTGAGGCTTTTACTCGTATTGAACTTATGGATCCTGACTCAAATAAATCTGATATTTATATGAGTCTAAAGGGTATTTCGCAAAACGTTTTAGAAATTTCAAAAATATTGTTACAACAAAAATGCGTTATACAAATCGGTGTTTTTGAAACTATCATAGAGCATTTAAAAGTGATTCTTGATGGAAATTCTATTTTAGAGTTAGGAGTGACTGAGGGACCTGAGATAGGTAAAATACTCCATTCTTTAACAATGGAAATTATAGAAAAAGGGCCTATTTCAGTTCAAGCTCAAAAAGATTTTGTCAAATCTTTGATTCCATGATTACCCCTTGGGCTCAGTCATAGATTCTGGATCTAAAATTTTGTCGAGGTCTTTTTCTGAAATATCGGTTTCTCTAATAGCAACTTCCTTAATTGATTCACCAGTTTTTTGTGCATGATGTGCTAGTGCTGCAGAAGCATCATATCCAATGTGAGGGACTAAAGTTGTAACTATTGCTAGGCCGTTTTCAACCATCTCTGGTCCCTTGGTTGTTGCTTTCAATCCATCTACACATTGAAGAGCAAGATTTTTGGATGCGTTGGACAATAAGTCAATTGATTGAAGTAAGTTGTAGGCTGCGACAGGCATCATGACATTAATTTCGAAATTACCCGATTGTCCTGCTACTGCTACTGACATATCATTCCCTATGACTTGAGCAGAAACTTGGCATACTGATTCAGGAATAACTGGATTAACTTTACCTGGCATTATTGAGCTACCTGGTTGAACTTCAGGTAATTCTATTTCACCAAAACCACCTCTAGGTCCAGACCCCATCCATCTAATATCATTAGCAATTTTCATTAAACTTACAGCTATAGTTTTCATGGATCCGCTAGCTTCAACGATATTATCTAAACTACTTTGAGCTTGGAAATGATTAGTTGTTTCAGATATGGGAATTTGAAGATTTTTTGACAATTTTTCACAAACTTTGGTAGCGAAATCAGGATGAGTGTTCACTCCTGTTCCGACTGCTGTGCCTCCTAAGGCCACTTCAGATAGCTCTGAAATAGCATTTTTTGCTCTTAAAATTGATCTTTCTATTTGACCGGCATGTCCCAAAAATTCTTGACCTAATCTAATAGGGGTAGCGTCTTGTAAATGAGTTCTTCCTGTTTTGACTACTGACATGAATTCTTGTGACTTATTGTTTAATGAATTTAATAGAATTTCTAAAGAAGGGATCAAATTTTTTGAAATAGAAATTAATGCAGCTAAATGAATAGCAGTTGGAATGACGTCATTTGATGATTGCCCTGTGTTGACATGATCATTAGGGTGTACAGGGGATCTTGAACCAAGTGCGCCGCCTAAAATTTCTATTGCACGGTTAGAAATCACTTCATTTGTATTCATGTTGGTAGATGTTCCTGATCCAGTTTGAAAAATATCTACAACAAATTGATTATCAAACTTACCGTCTGCAACCTCTTGAGCGGCTTGAATAATTGCATTCGCTAATTTTGATTCTAATAACCCTAACTCTACATTTACTTCAGCTGCAGTTTTTTTTATTGTTGCTATAGCATTAATGAAAGATCGTGAAAATCTTAATTCACTAATTGGGAAATTTAGAACAGCTCTCATTGTGTTTGCGCCGTAGTAAGCATCAGAGGGAACTTGAAATTCTCCCATAGAATCTTTTTCAGTTCGATATTTTTTATTTGACAATTGGATTCTCCCTAAATTCATGATTTCTAGCAAAATGTATTATAAAGTGTTATTAAAGAAATCTGCAGTTAATTGCGCTACCAATTTT
The DNA here is from genome assembly GCA_003213095.1 of SAR202 cluster bacterium AG-426-M11. GTDB lineage: Bacteria > Chloroflexota > Dehalococcoidia > Lucifugimonadales > UBA826 > AG-426-M11. The sequence goes on from QCNV01000022.1 coordinate 14,543, forward strand.
TCTTGACCTCGAAAAAAATGATCACCACCAGATATTATTTCTGTTTGTTTGGGATTATTAAATCGCTTACTGAGAAATTGGAATTGGCCTAATGGAAAATCATGATCTTTATCCCCGATAATAAAAAGTTTAGGTTGAATTATTTCAAGAGTGCTAAACAAACTTAATTTATTTTGAGGGCAAGCAATTGAGCATATTGATTTCACTTTTTGGTTTTTTGTAGATGAATCTAGTGCCATCCATGCTCCAAAAGAATAGCCTGCAATTCCTATTCTACTCCCATCAATTTCTTGAATAGATTCTATAAATCTAATAACTTCTATAGTGTCTTGTAATTCTCCAGGCCCATTAGAGGTTTCGCCTGTACTATTGCCCACACCTCTGTAGTTGAATTTTAAACTAGCTATTCCCAATTGGTTCAATTCAGAACTAATTTGAATTAACACTGTATTTTGCATATCACCGCCGAATTTAGGTGACGGAGAGCACAAGATTACACAAGGTGTGTGATTGGAATTGTTAGGTATGGAAAACTCAGCCTCTAAATCATGGGTGTCGGTTTGAATTATAAGTGATTTTTTTGTTGCTTTCATAATAGTTTTTTGTTATTTAGATTGATAGAATAGTTGCATTATAATTCATGAATTTCGAGGACTCTATGATAGATTTTCGTAGTGATACGGTAACACAACCATCTCCTGAAATGAGAGAGGCTATATTCAATGCTCAAGTAGGTGATGATGTTTTTGGAGATGACCCCACAATCAATATTTTAGAGGAAATGGCAGCAGATAGATTAGGAAAAGAACAAGCCTTGTTTGTTGCAAGTGGGACAATGGGTAATTTGGTTTCAATTTTGGCACACTCTAATCGAGGAGATGAAATTATCGTTGGTGACAAGTCTCATATTTTTAAGTATGAAGCTGGAGGAGCTTCTGCATTAGGTGGAGTTGCTTATCACACAGTTAAAAATCATGAAGATGGGAAAATTGATCCTGATGATGTACTCAATGCTATTAGAGATGCTTCAGATAATCATAATCCGCAGACTTCTATGATTGCTTTGGAAAATACTCAAAATATGTGTGGGGGAAGAGTTTTAGATCAATTTGAAACCAAAATATTCTCAGATATTGCTAAGAATAATAATTTGAAATTTCATATTGATGGAGCCCGGATTTTTAATGCCGCAGTTAAATTAGATATCGATGTAAAAAAAATAGTTGAAGGTGCTGACTCAGTAAGCTTTTGTTTGTCAAAAGGTTTAGCTTGCCCTGTGGGGTCACTAGTTTGTGGGGATGGTAAATTTATAGAATCTGCACGTAAGTGGAGAAAAATGCTTGGTGGTGGAATGCGTCAAGCAGGATTTTTAGCGTCTGCAGGAATTGTAGCTTTAGACAATATGGTTAATAGGCTTGCTGAAGATCATGAAAATGCTCAAAAATTAGCTTTTGGATTATCTCAACTTCCGCATATAAATATTGATGTGAACTCAGTAGAGACGAATTTAGTTTTTTTTGAAATTGACTTGGAATATAGAAATCTTGTAGAGAATGCATTAAATCAAAATGAAATTAAAGGTGCGTCTAAAAGAGAAAGGTGGAGGTTTGCAACTCATTATGGGATTGAATCTTCTGATATTGATATCACCTTAGATATTATGGGTTCAATTTTGCATGGTTAAAATTTTAAACATTAAATTTGTAGTCAAAAATCAAAATGTTTGAAATTTTAAGTAATAAAAATTATAGAATATTTTTGATAGGCGTTCTTTTCAACGATGCTGCACTTATTTTAAGTCCTATGATTATGGGTTGGGTGATGTTGACTATTTCTGATTCCCCCTTAATGGTAGGTATGGCTGCAGGGTTAGGCGGATTTGGATTAGCGTTATTTAGCCCTTTC
>QCNV01000023.1 GCA_003213095.1 SAR202 cluster bacterium AG-426-M11
GAATTTCTGTAGATATTTACAATGATTGGGTTAACGCACAAGAACCTGAACCTGTAATAATGGATGGACCTCCTCAGGGAGAAGCATTAGAAAGCATTTTGTCTATCTGCGTGAATGAAGCATATAGCTCATCTAATGTAATTAGATTCAGAAGTGCAAATGCTGCTGAAAAATATTTACAAACTAGTTTTAACGATTGTCTAAACAATTACACTATTTTCGAAGATTATTCTTATTCCGAATATTCATATTTACTTAATCAAACTCCTGATGATCCTGATAACAATCAAGAAGAATCTGATTCAGAAGAATCTATTGAAGATAGAGTTAATGAACTCGAACAACAATTTGCTGATTTATTTGAGCAATTACAAGAAATTTTAGAATCTGTAGAAAACTAATTCAATAATTGTTGTACTTCATTAATTACAGGCATTGATGACTGAGCACCTTGTTTTGTAACAGAAACAGCGGCATTGGCTTGAGCAAAAACGATAGCTTTGTCTAATGGAATAGAATTACTCAAAGCTATTGTTAAACCTGCCACAAATGCATCACCAGCAGCAACTGAGTCAACGACATTTACATCAAAAGAAGATATTATTTCAAGCTCATCATTATTTAAATATGCAACCCCATCATTGCCTAAGGTAATTATAGGATTAAGACTTTTTGAATGTGATTTGAACCATTTCAAAGCTTTTAATAATCCTTCATCATCATCTATATTAATTCCAGATAAACTTTCTGCTTCCAAAACATTTGGAGTAACAATATCAACAAACTTTAATAATTCTGCTGAACCTTGCACATACGGAGCGGGATCCCATATAACTTTCGCTCCAATTTCACATGCTAATTTTGCTGATTTCAAATTTACATGAAATGGAATTTCATTTTGAATTACCAAATAATCATTTGCACTTAAGGATTTGGTTAATATATCGATTTCATTCTGCCCACACTCCATATTAGCGCCATATACAGCCAATATAGAGTTTTCACCTTGATTATCCACACTAATTACTGCTAGCCCAGTGGAAGCATTTTTATCCACACTCACATTTTGCGTATTCAATTGGGAATTAGAAAAATGCTCTAAAATGTTTGTAGCAAAAATATCATCCCCTACTCTACCTACCATATAAATATCAGTGGAATATTTTGACATCCCATATGCCTGATTGGCACCTTTTCCTCCCGGAGTTAAAAGTAAGCTTGAGCCAGCGACAGTTTCACCTGGTTGAGGAATTTTACTTGTAGAAATTGAAATATCTAGATTAATACTTCCTAAAACATAAATTTTAGATTGAGTCATTTCCAATTAAACCGTTTTCTATCATGGATTCTAAATAACGAGCTACACCATCATACTCAACTGTCTCTGTAATATCATCAGCAACTTTTAAAACTTCAGGAACAGATTCTTTTAAAGCTACACCTTTTCCAGACCAACTAATCATTGGTACATCATTAAATCCATTACCAAAAGAAATCACATTTTTATTTGTAAATCCATATTTATCACATAACCACTGCAAAGCCTTTTCTTTACCTGCAGAAGGACTTAAGACTTCAAAAAAATGAGGTAAAGATCTAGTTGCATAAAATGAATCAGAAGCCCGGAATTCATACTCAGAATCCATCTCACCTATAATTTCATCATCCCCTACTGCAAGCAATCGAATGATTTCATCAGAAATTTGTTCAAACGATTCTATGACATGCATATCAACCTGATTCCTCTTAGCATATGCATCTAACCAGTCAGATGTTTGTTCCACATATATATCATCATTTACATACGCAACTTTTTCAGTATTGAATTTTGAAAATAAATTTAATACTTCGGGAACTACTGTTTTAGGCAAAAACTGATTCCATAAAATTTCGTCATTACCAATCTTATTTATCTGAGCCCCCTGAAATGAAATGACATAATCCAAGTTGTCTAGTTGACTGACAATTTGTTGAGTAGACCTGTAAGATCTACCCGTAGCAAGTACTAGAATTGCACCAAGATTTTTACATTGACTCAAAACTTTCTTAGTTTTAGTAGAAATCTCGTTAGAATCACCTTTTATCGTTCCATCTATATCAAGAGCTATTATTCCAAATTTATCCATCAAAAACCTGTTGATTTAAAGTCAATATTTTTTAATAATCCTAGAAAGGGGCGACTTATGAAAATCTCACCCAGAAAGGTATTATGGATTATTATATTAAGCATTGTTGCTTATATCCTATACATCTATTTAACAACTCAATAAATTTCATGGCAATAGTACAAAAAGTACTGTAAAAATGAGACAATCAAAAAAAGACATAGTTCCATTAGGAGATATTTAATGGCCACTCTTACTGAAAACACTTACTCTGAAATCGGAAAAAGACCTGTTCGTCATGATGGTGTCGATAAAGTAATAGGAAAAGCTCAGTATGGAGCAGATTTAAATCTCCCAGGAATGCTGTACGCAAAAGTACTAAGAAGCCCTTATGCACATGCAAAAATTAAATCTATAGATATTTCAAAAGCTGAAAAACACCCTGGCATCAAAGCTATTGTCACCTCAGCTGACCTAGCCCCTCTTCCTGACAAAAATGCTTCTGTTGGTGAAGATGTTTATGCAAATATGAAGTACGTAAGAGATAGGATTTTAGCTTCAGACAAAGTGTTATTTAAAGGCCACCCAATAGCAGCTATTGCAGCATCTGACATGCATGAAGCTGAAGAACTTTTATCTTTAATAGAAGTAGAATATGAAGTACTACCTTCTGTCACTACAGTTGAAGCTGCCATGGAAAAAGATGCTCCAATCCTCCACGAACACATTAAATCTACATCATTAAGCGGTGAAGATGTTCATGGCTCAAATATAGCAAGTCACGAACAATATGTTTTGGGGGATATTGATGCAGGTTTTAAAAAAGCAGACATAGTAATTGAACGCGAATTCAGGACTAAAACTGTTCATCAAGGATATATAGAACCTCATAATGGAACTGCATGGTGGACGTCAGACGGTCACGTTACTATATGGTGTAGTAGCCAAGGTCATTTCCAAATACGAGATCAAGTTGCTACTGTCTTAGGTTTAGACGTATCCCAAATCACTGTTGTTCCTATGGAAATTGGCGGTGGATTTGGGGGTAAAATTGCATCTTACTTGGAACCTATCACAGCAGTATTGTCTAAAAAATCTGGTTCTCCAGTTAAAACAACTATGACAAGAATAGAAGTGATTGAAGCTAGTGGACCTACTTCAGGAAGTTATGTAAAAGCAAAGATTGGTGCAACTAAGGAAGGAAAGATCACTGCAGCTCAAGGTTATTTAGCTTTTGAAGCTGGCGCATTTCCTGGATCTCCTATTGGTGGAGCGACTGCATGCATGTTGTCTCCATACGATATAGAGAACCTTTTATTAGATGGTTATGACGTTGTAAACAACAAACCAAAAACTACAGCTTACAGAGCACCAGGAGCTCCAATTGGAGCACTAGCTGTAGAAACTATTGTTGATGAAATAGCTAATGAATTAAATATGGATCCTGTAGATTTCAGATTATTAAACGCTGCTAAAGAAGGCACTAGAAGATCTGACGGGGTTATCAATCCGAAAATCGGAATGATTGAAACTGCAGAAATAGTAAAAAACCACCCTAGTTACTCAACTCCATTAATCAAAGATGGTAAATTACGTGGAAGAGGTACAGCATTTGGTTATTGGAGAAATAACACTGGTCCTGCCGCTTGTACAGCTGTGGTTACTCCTGACGGAAAAGTGAATCTAACAGTTGGGCAAGTGGACGTGGGAGGCTCAAGAACTTCGATGTCTCTTCATATGGCAGAAGTTTTAAAAATCCCAGTTGAAGACATCAACCCACAAGTAGGTAATACTGATGCTGTTGGGTACACATCACTAACAGCGGGAAGTGGTGGCACATTTAAATCAGGATGGGCTGTTTATGAAGCAGCGCAACAAATCAAAACCCAAATAATAGAAAGAGCCGGTATGATTTGGGACTCTCCAATAGAAGAAATTGAATATATCGATGGCATAGTAAAGCACAAATCAGATCCCGAACTAAAAATGAATTTTAAGGAAGTTGCTAAAGTCTCAACTAATACCGGTGGTGCTATAGTAGTAAGTGCTGGAGTAAACCCAGGTGGTGCAGGAGGATCATTTTCTGCAATGGTAATTGACGTTGAAGTGGATCCTGAAACTGGAAAAACTACTATTCTTAATTGCACAGCTTTTACTGATGCAGGTACTGCAATTCACCCATCATATGTAGAAGGACAAATCCAAGGCGGTGCTGTTCAAGGAATCGGATGGGCATTAAATGAAGAATACTTTATGAGTCCAGATGGCCAAGTACTTAACACTAGCCTTTTAGATTACAGAATGCCTACTAGCTTAGACCTCCCCATGATCGATGCTGTAGTAGTTGAAGTACCCAACCCTGGACACCCATTTGGAGTTAGGGGTGTTGGGGAATCTCCATTGATCCCACCTTTAGCTGCATTGTCTAACGCAATACATGATGCAACAGGTGTAAGAATGCGGGAATTACCCATGAGTCCTTCTAATGTTCTCAAAGCTTTAAACAACTCCTAACCATATTGCAAGAATCAGATTTTCTGATAATCTAGATTACTGATTATTAAGCAACTGACGGAGTATAAATATGGCTAAACAGTTCCAGTTTAAGGATGATGCTCGAGAGCAACTCATGCAGGGTATTGATCTCATGGCACGAACTGTGGGAATCACATTAGGACCAAACGGTAGAAACGTTATACTAGACAGGGAATTTGGTCCCCCTCAAGTTTGCAGTGACGGAGTCACAATAGCAAAAGAAATTGAACTAGAAGAACCCTTTTTAAACATGGGAGCTCAATTGTTAAAAGAAGCCGCTTCTAAAACTAATGATGATGTAGGTGACGGCACAACAACAGCTACGATTTTAGCTCAATGGATTACAAAAAACGGATTTAGAAATATAGCTGCTGGTGCTGACCCAATGTTATTAAAACAAGGAATTGACAAAGCAATCGAAGCTATGAAACCCAAACTAATAGAAATGTCTAAACCTGTCTCTAGTGACGAACAAATCAATCAAGTCGCCACACTCTCAGCTCATGATGATGAGATGGGATCATTTATAGGGCAAGTAATGAGTAAAGTTGGAGTCGATGGAGTTGTTACAGTGGAAGAGTCTCCTAGTAGCGCTTACGAAACTGAATTTGTAGAAGGAATGGAAATAGATAGAGGATATTTGTCTCCATACTTTGTCACAGACTCTGAAAAAATGATTACCGAATTATCAAATCCCTACATTTTGCTAACAACTGAAAAAATATCAAGTGTAGAAGAAATTGTTCCATTTTTAGAAAAATTTTCTGAGGTCGGCAAGGAATTAGTGATTGTTGCTGAAGATGTTGAAGGACAAGCATTGGCAACTTTAGTTGTAAACAAGATGAAAGGGGCTTTTAATTGTGTAGCTGTAAAAGCTTCAGGTTTCGGAGAAAGAAGAAAAGCTATTCTTGAAGATATGTCTATATTATTTGGGGCTACATTAATCAGTAATGAAACAGGAAGAAGGCTCGATTCTATAGAAGTAAGTGACTTAGGAAGATGCAGAAGAGTAATTTCTACCAAAGATACAACTACATTTGTAGAAGGTGCAGGAGATTCAGCTGCCATCTCTGACAGAATAGAAAATATACGGTCTCAAGCCAAAGAAACTAAATCAGATTATGACAAAGAGAAATTAGATGAACGAGCTGCAAAACTTTCAGGTGGAGTTTCTGTATTAAGGGTAGGTGCAATAACTGAAATCGAATTGAAAGAAAAAAAACAACGTGTTGAAGATGCCTTATCAGCTACTAGAGCAGCTATGTCAGAAGGGATACTTCCTGGTGGCGGAACTTCTTTAATAAGAGTTGCTGAAGATTTAAGAAGTCAATTTTCGGAAAGAAATGACGTTAATACAGGCGCAAACTTAGTGTTCGATGCTGTCGCAGCTCCTGTCAAATTATTAGTTGATAATGCAGGGTACAGTGGAGAAGTTGTAGTTAATGCTATTATTCAAGGTTCTGATGACTACGGATTTGATGCAGAACACAATAAGTATGGAAGCATGTACGAATTAGGAATTATTGACCCAGTAAAAGTTACTCGGTCCGCCTTAGAAAACGCAGGAAGTATTGCAGGAATGATATTGACTACAGAATCAATACTTACTGAGTATAATCCGCCTAAACTGCCCGCTCCTTTTGACGATTAAATCATAATTTAATAAAGAATTTTTTATGGTAACAACTGACACTGATCAAAGTATAAAGGTAGATGCCGTAAGCAAAAGCTTTGGATCATTAAAAGCTGTCAAAAACTTATCATTTGAAATAGGGAAAGGTGAAATTGTAGGTTTTTTAGGAACTAATGGTGCTGGTAAAACCACTACCATGAAATTAATAACTTCCTTTTATACCCCTGATGAAGGTTCTGTAATCATTAACGGCTTAGATAATTCTATCCACGATATAGAAACAAGAAAAAGTATAGGATATCTACCAGAAAACAATCCCCTATATGAGGATTTATTAGTCAGCGAATATTTAAATTTTATAGCAGATTTAAGGGGTATCTCAAAATCTGATAGAAAATCAAATCTTGAATCTACTATCAACCAAACAGGCTTAGAAGATGTGTTTTACAGACCCATCAGTGAATTATCCAAAGGCTATCACCAGAGAGTAGGTTTAGCGGGTGCGATTTTACATCAACCTTCAATACTAATTTTAGATGAACCCACCGAAGGATTAGATCCTAACCAAAGACTTACTATGCGTGAATTAATAAAATCATTAGGGACTGAGAGAACAGTTTTAATTACAACACATGTTATGCAAGAAGTTGAAAACACTTGTGAAAGAGTAATAGTTATAAATAAAGGTGAATTAGTAGCAGATAAACCAGTAGATCAAATGTTACAAATCACACCTGGATTAAGAAGGGTTTATGTAGAAATAGAAGGACGAGAAATTGAAACTGGATTATCTACATTAAATTCAGTAGATTCTGTAGAAAGGTTAGACCCAATTGATACTAGAAAAAGATATGTAGTTAATTTATCTGGAAATCAAGATCCCCGTCCTGAAATATACAATTTATGTGTATCAAAAAATTGGACACTTTGGGAATTACACGAAGAAAGAATGAGATTAGAAGATGTTTTTCATAATCTCACAGGTGCTCAAACATCATGAATTCGCCATTTTTTGCTTTGATCAAAAAAGATCTAAAAGGATATTTTGATCAACCTACTGGGTACATATTATTAGTTGTTTTTGTTTCGATACTTTCATGGTCTTTTTTTAAAGCAGCTCTTTTATTAGGAGAAGCATCACTAAGGCCTCTATTTTCTGTAAATTTTGCAATTGACCAGCCATCTTTACCATGGATTATGGCAATATTTATACCCGCAGCTACCATGAGACTTCTTTCAGAAGAACAAAGAGACGGAACACTAGAAACATTATTAACTCAACCAATTCGAGGCTGGGTCATTTTGATTGCAAAATTTATTGCAGGATTGATATTTGTTTCGATCTCAATTCTAGCAACACTAAGCATCCCCATATCTATAATTTCAGCAGGTAATTTAGATTGGGGAGCAGTTTTTGCCCAATATTTAGCTTCTATATTTTTAGCTGGATCACTAGTATCAATCGGATTATTCACATCTAGTCTCACAAGAAACCAAATTGTAGCTTTTATTATTGGTCTGACTTTAAGTATGGGGCTAATGATTGTTGGCTTAGACATAGTGGCTGTAACTTTACCAAGTTCTTTAGCAACGTTATTACAACTGCTTAGCCCTATCACACATTTTTCTAATGTTGGAAGAGGGATTATAGATTTAAGAGATATTTTATATTTCTTATCTTTAATTTCAGTTTTCTTAAGTGCTACTTTTTTGATCATTAAAGGCAGAACATTAAGTCACAAAACTGCTCAATACAGAAACTTACAATTAGGAGTTGGTGGATTAATAATTTTGAGTATTTTAATTGGGTGGTTTGGAAGCTCAATTCAAGGAAGATTAGATTTAACAGAAGATAAAATCTTTTCTCTTACTCCTGCGACTATAGATATAGTGAATAGCCTTGAAGATTTAATGACTATTGATGTGTTTTTGTCAGAGAATCCTGCAGTAGAAATTACTACAGTATCTAGAGATGTGAATGATTTCTTAATTGACCTTGAAGCTAATTCAAACGGAATGGTTAAAATTGTAAAACACTATCCCGAAAATGATCCTGTTGCAGAACGAAAAGCTCAAAATGCTGGTATTCAACCTAGACCTTTTCAAACTATAGATCAAGGCAACCTTGAAATTAACAATAGTTACCTTGGGCTGACTTTAACTTATTTGGATAAAAGAGAAGCTATAAGTTTTGTAAGTAGTGTGGATGGGTTCGAATACCGCTTGGTTAGCTTAGCCAATAAAATGCTGTCAGAATTTTCTATCAAAAAGAAGGTAGGATTTTTGTCTGGTCATGGTGAGACAGACCCAACAAGAGAGTTTGACACTTTTGCAAGATTACTAAGTCAACAATATGACATTTCTAGAATAGACCCGGATGAAAACCAAGAAATAGATTTAAATGAAATAGACGTATTGATAGTTAGTTCGCCTAAATCTCGTTTACCAGAAAATCACAGATCTTCTATAAAAGATTATATTGAATTAGGTGGTAAAAGTTTATTCCTTATCGAACCAGTTCTTGTAGATTACAATCAATTTACCGGAATTCCTAATCGAGAGAATTCATCAGATTTTGTTTTTTCAGAATTTGGAATATCAGTTGAAGAAGATATTGTATTCGATATGCAATCTCATGAAACTATATCTTCTAATACTGGGGTATCAGCAATGTATCCCTATTTTATTAAAGCCGAAGTAAGCGACTCCAAAGTTGGAGGAGAAGTTAATAGCGTTGTAATGCCCTGGGCTAGTTCAGTAGGAGTAATAGGCAATAATTCGAGTGAATATAAAATTTCACCTCTGTTATCTACAACAGAATTTGGAGCAATAGATTTTACCTACCGTAACTTATCACCAAACGCACCAATTTTTTCTGAAATTACTCGTGCAGAATTGGTACAAAGTGATGTAGGAATGATAGCTGAAGGCCAAAATGGATCTAGAACTGCTGTAATCAGTGATTCTGAATGGTTGCAGGAATTTGCTATTAATAGATTTGCTGGTAATTATCTGTTTGGCTTAAACGTGATCGACTGGCTAGCTCAAGAAGATAATCTAGCATCCGTCAGGTCAAAAATTGCAACCCGAAGAGATCTTGTTTTCTCTTCAGATACTCATAAAACTATTGTGCAAACCTTCAATACAATAGGCATGCCAATAATATTTATCAGCATAGCATTCATAAGATACTTCCAAAGAAGAAGTAAAGGCTTCAGACAAAGATTGATTAATAGATCAAATAAAAATCAAGATTTGGAGAATAATTAATGAAACCGAAACAAGTAGGATTAGTTTTATCATCACTAATTGTTTTAGGAATAATAGCTATTATTGTTAGAATTATATTCTCAGGAGATTCTGCATACGTATTAGAGGGATTACTTCCTATATCAGAAGATGTAATTGATTCTGTGACTATAGAATCTACAGAATCTTCTTTAACTCTTTACAAAATAGATGTAGGAGCATGGGAAGTCGAAAAGTACCCAGCCTTCGAACCTAAAATGGGTGAATTCTGGCAACATGTGTTTGATATAGAACAGGCTCAACTAGTTGCAAGGAATCCTAAACACCACCAACTATTAGGAGTGAATCAAGAAAATAGTACCAAGCTAAACTTCTTTTTAGGACCATCTTTGCAAGAATCTTTTCATATAGGTAAATGGTCTCAAGATGTAAGGTTATGCTACATAAGAAAAGCAGGAAAAGATGAGGTGTATGGAATCCCCTGTCCTAGAGGAAATGTTTTTTCAGCTAATTCAGATGCATGGAGAAATCCTATAGTATATTCGGTTCCTTACAGTGAAATAGAATCTTTCGATTTTATCTATCCTGATAGTCAACAAAATTTTTCGTTGATTTTAAACGATGACATGACTTGGTCTGCTAGAAACAACACTTCTAATCAATTAGCAAACCTAACAATGCTTCAATATTTATTCCAAGCTGTTCAATTGATCCCTGCTATTGGATTTGCAGAAGAAGAGATTAGTAAATTGTTAGATTTTGACGCCCCTGATGGCGCCTTACGAATTAACACATCTGAAACGTCAAACACTCCCACTACCAGATTAAAATTCATTAAAAAAGATGAGGTTAGCTATTATGTTAAATTATCATCTCAGTCAACGGTATTTATAATGGACGGTCAAACTGCTGAATTTCTCATGATGGACATTTCAGACATATCAGTTTCCGAATAAAGTGAAAAATGACTGACAGATTAGTTTCAGGTGATTATCTTGAAGAAGATTTAAATAATGACAACCATCTACGCCCAAAATCACTTACAAATTACATTGGACAAGAATCGGTCAAAAGTAATCTAACAATATCTATTGAAGCAGCTAAACAAAGATCAGAGCCATTAGATCATGTACTACTTTATGGCCCTCCAGGCTTAGGAAAAACTACTCTTTCTAATATTATTTCAAACGAGATGGGGGTACAAATCAAAACTACCGCAGGGCCAGCTATTGAAAGAGCAGGAGATATGGTCTCTCTTTTAACACAAATGCAAGAAAATGATATTTTATTTATCGACGAAATCCACAGATTAAACCGTATAGTTGAGGAAGTTTTGTACCCTGCTATGGAAGACTATTTTGTCACATGGGTAATTGATCAGGGTTTAAAAGCTAGAAGTATGAATTTACAACTAAAACCATTTACTTTAATTGGAGCGACTACCCGTTATGGCTTAATGAGTGCTCCATTAAGAGATAGATTTGGGTCAATTTACAGACTAGAATTTTATAATAATGAAGAAATGGCCCAAATACTCCAAAGGACAGCTAGAATACTTGATGTTGAATTTGATAAATCCGGAATTACTGAAATAGCAAAAAGATCAAGAGGTACTCCAAGAGTGGGAAACCGATTGTTAAGAAGAGTAAGAGATTTTGCTCAAATCAAATTCAATAATTATATTTCTCAAGATGTGGCCTTAACTGCATTAGAGACTCTCAAAATCGATAATTTAGGACTAGACAATACCGACATAAGCGTTTTGAAATGTTTAATCGAAAAATTTGAAGGCGGACCAGTGGGTATCGATACTATTGCGGCATCAATTAATGAAGCTCCAGAAACTATAGAAGATGTTTATGAACCCTATTTATTACAACTTGGATTTATAGACCGTACAAAAAGAGGTAGGATAGCTACTGCTAGAGCATATAAACACTTGGGATATGATTTAGGATTTGGTAAAACTAATGACACTATTCAAACTCAATTAGATTTTGATAAAGATTAATCTATCTGAGTATTTCTAGATTTTAACCAAACATAAGCCCATATTCCTACCAATGTAAGAACTAAAAATGCTCCACCTAAAATAGTGAGAGTTTGAAACTCATTCTCTAAAAAACCTCTAATATCATCACCAAATATTGCTATCAATACTCCTAAAGTAATAAATCGTCCTCCTCTACCAATCAAAGATGCTATCAAAAATTTTTTCATATTTAACTGTAAAATTCCTGAAAGTATTGCAAAAACCTTATAAGGGATCGGCGTAAAAGCAGCTATCAAAATAGCCCATACTCCATATCGATTAAAAAAACCTTCTGACTTATCTATCAAAGATTCTGAAATCATTTTTGACAAAAGCGGTTTACCAAACCATTTACCCAAACCATAACCAAACACTGCTCCTAACACAGAAAATATAGTACAAATCACCCCAAATAAAATTGCTTGATTAGGAGACAACAATGCCATTGCAATTAATAATGGATCAGGTGGTAATGGAGAGAATACTGACTCAAAAAAAGTCATAATTCCTAGAATAACTAAAGACCATTCACTCTCGGCGAATTTTTCAAGAGATGCCCACTCCATCAGGTCCTCATTTCTATTTCAAATTCTTGATTGTCTTTATTTACTTCAACTTCAAAAATAAATTTTGTGTTTTGTTGTTGTTGTAAATTAATTGATTCACCTGTAGAAGAAAGAATTTCAATTTTCTTGCCATCTATTTGATATTCCGGGATATTTACTGGTATTTCTCTGAGTGAATTAAGGATATTTTCTTCTTCTTGTTTAAATTGATAGGCCTGTTCAAGAGAAACTTCCTCAAATTTAACAGTGCATCCAGGGACCAACTGCGCTAATCGACTCCAATCAGCGGATATCACAGATGCTATTTTTGTATAACCACCTGTAGTCCCTCTATCAGAAAGTAAAATTATCGGTTCTCCACTTCCTGGAATTTGTATGGTTCCAAAAGTATTCCCGTCAGAAATCACATCAGGGCCATCATTATGAATCAATTTTGGACCAGAAAGACGGCAGCCTATCCGATCAGAATCTGGTGTAATTTGATATTCGGAACTCAATAATTCATTAATACTGGAATCAAAAAACCTATCGTTTTGAGGCCCTAAAACAACTCTAAGTGTTTCTTTGTCATGAAATACGGGAGGTGACTTTAAATCTTGAGTATTTTTAAAAGCTTTTTCAGAATTATTGATGAAAGAATCACCCCCTAGTAATGGTCTTCCTAAATATCCTCCAAAATTAGCAGGCACATAAGTAGAAAAACTCCCTAAAATCTTACTAATATTTGGAGAAGAAAACCCTCCATTGATTGACAGATATCCTCTCCCTCCGTTTGACACAGGACCATCAAAAGTCAAAGTAGATTTTGGATTAATTCTAATAGTTGACCAGTTTTTAATTTTCTTTCCATTAATTTTTGGAGATAAATCTGCTCCAGTTACTGCAATTACAGCTGTATCTTCAAAATATAACTCTGGTCCAAAAAGCGTCATTTCCAAAGAAGGTAAATTAGGATCATTTCCTACAAGTAAATTTCCTGCCTTAAATGAAAATTTATCCATAGCACCAGACTCAGGTACACCTAATCGTTGAAAGCCCTTTCGGCCAATATCCTGAATAGTAGTAAATGTTCCGGGTGTAACTACAGTGATCAACTTATTTGAACCTCTACAGTAAAATTTCTAGACAAAACAAGTTTTTCTATTTCACAAAAATCATTTTCAGAACTTAAAGGAACAAATTGCAAATAATCTCCAGGAGAAAATATCGTAGGAGATGAAGATTCTTGATCAAACAAATTTAAAGGAGTCTTACCTATTAATCTCCATCCTCCAGGTGTAGGCATAGAATAAATTCCTGTCTGTGAATCAGCTATACCAACTGAACCTGCAGGAACCTGGGTTCTAGGTTCAGACAACCTAGGACAATGTATTTCAGAAGGTAAACCTCCAAGATACGGAAACCCAGGGCTAAACCCTAAAGCATAAATCAGATATTTTGTAGATGAATGGAATTCAATCACTTGATCAATAGTTAAACTGTTATAGTCCGCAACTGATTGTAAATCGGGACCAAATTCTCCTCCATACAAAGTAGGAATAATAACTGTTCGTGATTTTTTATTTTGAATGGTTGGTTGATTTTCAATAGATTTTAACCATTGAATCAAGGACTCAAAAGATATTTTTAAAGGATCAAAATTAATTAACAGTGACGAATATGCAGGAATAACCTCTTCAATAAATGGAAGGTTTTGATTCTCAATGAGATTAGTAATTGTATGAACCTTAGAGTTAATAGTTTCTGTTATTTCTTGACCTATTTCTATAAATAAACCTGTATCACCTACAGGTTTAAATATGACATCATCAAAAATATTTTCAACTTTATTTTTACTATTCCAAAACACTTAAACTATTTGTCCTAATGGGAGGATAGAAATATCAGATTTTATAAATTGTTCTTTTAAAGATTTAGACAGTTCAACGGCTCCAGGAGTATCTCCATGCAAACAAATAGAATCAGCTTCTACTTCAACTAATTCACCTTCAACAGATTCAATGACTCCTTCTTGTACCATGCGAAGGCTTCTTTGAATAACTTCAGAAGAATCATGAATAACACTACCAGGATTTGACCTTGAAACAAGGGTACCGTCAGAGTTTACAGCTCGATCAGCAAACACCTCTTTTGCTACTCTTAAACCCATATCTTGTGCAATTTCAACCCATTTAGAACCCGTTAATGCCAATAAAATCATATTCTCATCGAATTCTAGAATTGCTTCGCAAATAGACTTTGCTAAATCAGGATCATTTACGGCCTGATTATACATAGCTCCATGAGGTTTAACATGTTGAAGCTTCTTAACAGATGTAAATGCAGACAATGCACCTGCTTGATAAATTATATCGGCTTTAACCTCAGCAGGATCAATATTCATATTTCTGCGACCAAAACCTTTGAGATCCGGATAACTGGGATGAGCTCCCAAAGCAACATTGTATTGCTCTGCGAGCTCAACCGTACGTTTCATCCATAAAGAATCACCAGCATGAAATCCACAAGCTACATTAGCTGAAGTTATATTTTGGATGACGTCTTCATCGAGACCCATTTTATAGATCCCGAAGCTTTCACCCATATCGCAATTAAAATCAATTATCTTAGACATTATGCTGATTGTAGCAATAAGTCTTAAGTTAAATCAAAATTATTGAGATTTATTCAGCTTCCATAGATGCAACAGCTTCATGAAGAGACTCATAGGACTCAGAAGTAGCTATTAATTCCATTAATGCTTCTAATTCTTCGTGAAGGTGGTGAAGTTCTTCTTCAAGCTCTTCATCATGACCTTCTTCGTCATCATGAGCATGCTTATCTTCTTCATCTTCGTGATGCTCACCTTCGTGTTCCATTGCTTCATGAACAGC
Organism: SAR202 cluster bacterium AG-426-M11; assembly: GCA_003213095.1. Lineage (GTDB taxonomy): Bacteria > Chloroflexota > Dehalococcoidia > Lucifugimonadales > UBA826 > AG-426-M11. Next base: position 14,994 of record QCNV01000023.1, read on the forward strand.
TTCATGAACAGCTTCATAAGTTTCGGAAGTAGCGATTAATTCCATTAATCCTTCTAACATTTCATGAAGGTGGTGGATTTCTTCTTCTAATGCTTCACCGTGACCTTCTTCGTGATGAGCATGTTTATCTTCATCACCATGTTTATCATGATCATCATGATCATCATGATCTCCATGTTCTTCTTCAATTCTAGCTAAAATTTCTTCAATTTGAACTTCGAAATTTGCATATTGAATAGCATTTTCAGCATCTTTTAAAGCATTAGCTTCATTAATAGCATCTGCGACCAAAACTGTAACTTCATTAGTTGCATCAGCGTCCAACCCTGTAGCTTGGCCAGTAGAACTACAAGCAACAAAAACTAAGGAAAGCATTAACACACTTAACATAGATATAATTGATTTCATCAAATCTCCCTTATAATTATCTCAAAATTATGCGTTTTCTATTATATCAGAAACTTTGAGAATGAGAACCATTCTCAAAATAAATAATAAGGAGTTTATATAATGGCTTTAACACCAGCAGTTCTTGAAATGGGAACGGGAATTGATTTACATGGGCAAAATGCTACTGAAGCTGCTAGACGAGCTGTATGGAATGCAGTTCACCAAAGTAGTTTAATGTTTTTAGGAGTTTTTGGTCCTGAAACATCAAAAAATATGATAGTTGATGTAACTGTAGCTATTACAAGACCTGATGAAGTAGATGAAGAAACAGTTTTATCTGTTCTACCTCACGGTAAAGGTAAATTAACTGTAATAGAAGGAGGAATGGAAATTGAGGGAAGAGAGGGATCTGGAGATTTTACTTTAATAGCAAACGCTGCAATCATAGTTAAATTAGATATTTAGGAGTAACCATGACCTCAAAACACGAAGTACTATGCCAAATAGTTAAATCAGACAGTTTAGAAGTAGAAATCTCTTCAGGTAGCATGACTAGACTAGCGGGAGTTTCCAAAGGTTTAGTAGGAGCTGAAGG
>QCNV01000024.1 GCA_003213095.1 SAR202 cluster bacterium AG-426-M11
GATATCCAGTGGACTTGTCAATATATTAAAATCATGGGATGCTGTCTCCGGAGATATTATGATCAATAAAATTTTTCTTGAAAATTTCAAAGCTTTTGGCCCCATGCAGGAAATAGACTTAGCGCCTATTACTTTGATATATGGACAAAATTCATCGGGTAAAAGCTCAATACTTCAGAGCCTTCTATTACTTGAACAATCTATACCTTACGGTTCTAACCGCGAAGAAGTTTTTAAATTGATCCCTCGAGAACGATTAGTGGACTTAGCTAGCTACCAAAATTTCACGCATAAACAAAATAAACAAAATCAAGTCAAAATTGGATTTCAATCAAAAAATATTGCAGGTTCGTCCGTAAGTAATCCACTTAATCGTGGGGGTTTACGATTTCATGGAAGACAATTTATGGACAATTCATACGAATTTGCCTATCAAATGACTTTTGTATCAGCACGAATGGAAGGATCAGATAGTAAAGCAAAAACTTCATCAAGACTATCAGAAATTAATTTTCAACTTGTTAAGGACGAGGTTTTGCAATTAAATCTCAAATTTAATTACAAATATAGAAATAAAAAAATGTTTTTAGATGAACATTCTTTTAAAGATTTAATAAAATTTGTTTTTGATCTACCATCAATGTACCACCCGATAGATAGTAGATTGAGGCGACATAGAAATCAGCATGTTTCAGCAGAAACAAGAGAACAAATATACAAAGCAGCTATGAAGCAATTAATTACTAATCTGGAAAATCCGGTTGATTTTTTTTCCGAAATTTCTAAAACCAATAGGCAGTTTAAAAAAGATGAAGTTTTACATCAAGATTTAGATCTCGGAATCCCATCAGGGCGGGCGTTCTTAAGAAGAATTTCAGAACATTATTTTTCTATACTATTCCCCGATGGGTACGATTTGAGTAAGTTAAATATTGAAAATGCTAATTTTTCAGCAGAGGAATATGAAAGCATTTCAATTGATGAAACTGAATCTATGCTGGATGATATGGCATATAGTCTCTCCAGTGTATGCCAATCGGTGATTACAACAATCAATTTCCAAATTAACAGTGAACTTCCTGACCTCAAATATCTAGGACCTTTAAGGTCATTACCATCAAGAATATATACATCTAGTGGAAGATATTTTTCTGAAGTAGGAATAAGTGGTGAAAACACACCGTATGTTTTAGCTAATGATAAAAATCTTCAAAGTAGTTTAAATTATTGGTTTAACAAAATTGGCATTCCATATTCCATTTCAATAAGCCGACCTCAATCTCGAGTTAGTGAAGGGGATTCAGTTTCAATTACCCTTTCTCCCACCAATAACCCGAATACTCAGGTAGCCTTAAATGATGTGGGGTTTGGGATCAATCAAATTTTACCAATAATAGTCCAAGGTTTAATTCAAACGAAAGGTACATTGATGATTGAACAGCCCGAAATCCATTTGCATCCCAAACTTCAGGGTGAAATTTCAGATTTGATGATTTATACATATCAAAAAAATCAGTTGAATTGGTTGATAGAAACTCATAGCGAAATGCTAATTTTACGACTCTTAAAAAGGATTAGAGAGGGTGAAATTAAACCAAGTGATGTGTCAGTAATATATGTTGATCAAAATGAAAATGGCGAATCAATAATCAATAAACTTGAAATTGATGAAGATGGAACTTTTATTGATGACTGGCCTAATGGTTTCTTTGAAGAAGGCCTCAATGAACTTTTGGGTGATTAATGTATACAAAGTTTTATATTGATTCATATCAAGATTCTTGGCCACAGGAATATAGTGATTGGCTAAATTTTGTTAATTCTTGGAGAAATTATGGAATTTTATGTTTTTCAAATCATGAGGACGAAAAACTCTTTAGAGCTGGAATCAATAATTCAAAATCATCTATAAAAATATTGTTAAACAAAATGATTAAATCTAATCTTACAACAAACTTACCAAGAATCATTTTTCCAAATCAAAATCATGATTCTAACAATAATTTTATTTGGAAATCAGATTTAGAATCCGCACATTTAGAATCTTTACCAAAGTCAGTAAAATTGATTTTTGTAGGTAACTCAGACCGTGAAGATCAATTTGACCCTCCCCCAACAGGGCGAGAAATATCACTAATACAATATGCTCCATCAAGCGAAAATTTCAAAAACACACACTCTAACCTCAACCCTTTATATGAATCAGAAACTAAAACAGATGAAATTTTAAACAGTTTTGAATCATTAGCCCACATATCCAATAGAATAACTATTTTAGATCCGTATGCTTTAAATGGGATCAATGACTCTGAAAAAATGACTCCTAAACTGTTAAAACAACATGGATTATTCAAATTTTTAAAATACCTATCTACAAAAAAACCCGAAAAATCCGTCACAATCTATTGTGGTGATCCCTATACAGGAAAAGAAGGTGGCGATAATTTATTTACTACAATTCCCATATTATTAAATGAAGTTCATCGCAAACAATTATTTAAAACAACAAGTTTCTTAAAAGAAGTAGTTTTTAAAAAAATCTCAAACCCTCTGCATAGTAGAATCATTAGATTTGACAACCACACACTTGTCACTCTAGAGAAGGGTGTAACTGACTTTCACTATAGCCAAACAAAAAATTATATTAAACATTCCTTTGAAAATTTCAATCCCACAAAACACAGCAAAATGTTCAAAGAAATCTCGAAAAATGCTACCAAATATAATCATCACATAATGATAAACATAGAAGGATTTCACTATTCCTGTACAACCCATAATCCTAGATTTAAAAACTTACAAGATCCTAACAGTTATCAAAAATGCAATTTTTGTGACAACTCAATTGATAGGTAAAATAAATCAAGTATTCAACTAATCAGATACAAACGCCCATCGACTGCTACTCATATAATCAATAAAATTAGGACTCAGTCGTTCACTTGCTAGATACTCTCTAGTAACTGGAAGAGAAACAGACTCAAAATCAGGATCTTCCAAAACTTTTTTGGGAAAGTCGTGATGAAGTATTCCGGCTCGTCCAATTACAGCAAAATCTAATCCATAGTTAATGACTTCTTGAACCTGAGGGCCTGTCATAATTTTCCCAGCAACACCTACCAATACGCCTTTAGTGTCAAAATCACAGAAATGCTCAATTAATTTTTTATCCTGATATTTTTCATCTTCAGTATCTTTAAAACTATCCCATAATGAAATATCCAAAAAATGAACTTTTCCTGTATCGATAATATCTTGGCAAACTTGTTTGATTTCACTTAAATCCATGCCAAATCTTTCTGCAGACACTCTAACTCCTAACAAAAAATCACTCCCACATTTCTCATTCACTCCATCAATAATTTCAAAAAGTAACCTACACCTATTCTCAAGTGAGCCACCATATTCATCTGTTCTTTGGTTATATTCTGAACTTATAAATTGGCAAATAATGTAAGCATGTGCTCCATGCAATTCGACTCCGTCATATCCTGCTATCTGAGACCTTACTGCAGCAGAGATAAAATCATCTCTAAGTTGATATATTTCTTCTAATAACATTTCTCTAGCGCCAAATTCTTCATTATCTGATGGACAAAGAGGTTTAGTACCTATTAAATCTTCTGGTGACTTCATTCCTGCATGATGCAATTGAATAATAGCCAAGCTATCAAAACTTTTAATAGCTTTAGTTAACATCTTGTGCCCTTCAATATGATTATCATCAAAAATGCCTAATTGTCCCAAAAAACCTTTCCCTACAGCCTGTACGTGAGACGCACAAGTCATGGTCATACCAAATTGACCTTCAGCTCTATACGTCAACCATACATATTCATCATCAGACAAACTTCCGTCTTCAAAACTTTGTTGGTTTGTTAAAGGTGCCAGCATAAATCTATTCTTCATACTCATTCCATTTAAAAAGGTAATCCGATCATTCAAGTTTGTCATTAAAAATCCTTTGGAAATTATTTCCCTATAGTATAAAAAAAAGAGGCTCCTTTGTGGGAGCCTCTTTAAAAATTAATTTAAGAAAATTTATTTTCTATTTTTAATTCTATCAACTAATGCCCATGCACCAGGTAATGCCAAAGAGGCAGCTACTAATTTTACAGCATCTCCTGCTATAAATGGCCACAATCCCCATTCAAGAGTTTTGGCTAGGCCAATATCTAAATTAATTGCTAACCAAGGAAGACCAAACGCGTAGATAACGATATTTCCTAGTAAAAGCCCTAGTAAAATATTAACTTTCCTATCCCATCCTCGTTCTGACAATTTCCCAATCAAGTATGCAGCAACAATGAACCCTACAATATACCCACCTGAAGGCATGCTCCAAAGAAAATCAGAATTGCCTGACCAAGGAAGAATAAAATGAAATACTCCGCTTTCTCCGAGAGATTCGTTTATCGCTCCAGAACTGGGAGCAAATACAGGTAACAAAAACATTCCTATTGCTGCATAAACCAACATACTTAGAACGCCTCTGCGACTTCCTAAAGCTGCACCTGCCAATAAAACACCAAATGTCTGACCAGTTATCGGAACAACAGTGTAGGGGATTCTAATTGCAATTTGAGCACATAGCGACATCAATATTGCAAACCCTAAAATCAGAATCGCGTCTCTAGCATAAATACCCATTTTTTGAAGAGAGTCCAAAATCAGGCACCATAGCGTCAATTAAAACTTGTTGTTTAATTCCTGCTTGCATCACTTACCTCCTGTTTGATTAATTTAATAGTTTATCCAATGAATAATGGTCCAAAAACCAAAGCCACTATAGTCATCAGTTTCAACAAAATGTTTAAAGCTGGTCCAGAAGTATCTTTAAAAGGATCTCCTACAGTATCTCCAACCACTGCAGCTGAGTGCTGTTCTGATCCTTTTCCTCCCACATTACCTGCTTCAATATATTTTTTAGCATTGTCCCAAGCTCCACCAGCATTTGCCATCATAATAGCAAACAAGAAACCTGTTGCAATCGATCCAATTAAAACTCCGCCCAACGCCTCAGGGCCTAAAACTACACCTACCACTATCGGAACTGCAATAGCAATAATTCCGGGAAGAATCATTTCACGCATTGCACTTTTTGTACTGATATCAACAGCTCTAGCATAATCTGCTTCAGCTGTGCCTTCCATCAGTCCAGTAATTTCTCTAAATTGTCTACGAACTTCTTGAACCATTTCATAAGCAGCTCTGCCTACAGCTTGCATAGTTAGCGCTGAAAACAAAAATGGAGTGATAGAACCAATTATTAATCCCATCATCACATTCAAATCCATAATATTAAATACGCTCACACCAACAGTATTAGAATATGCTGCCATTAAAGCTAATGCTGTTAACACAGCTGAACCTATAGCAAAACCTTTCCCTGTTGCCGCAGTAGTGTTACCTAAAGAATCTAAAGCATCAGTTCTTTCACGTACATCAGGATCCATTCCTGCTTGCTCTGCAATACCTCCTGCATTATCAGCTACTGGACCATAAGCATCTGTAGCTAATGTAATTCCAAGAGTAGACAACATTCCGACAGCAGCTAAAGCTACTCCATATAAATCAGCTAGCTGATAAGCTGCAAACATAGCAACTATGACCACTAATCCAGGAATAACTGTACTAACCATACCAAGACCTAAACCACCAATCATAATGGTAGCTGGACCGGTTTCTGCCTGTTCAGCCAACTTTCTAGTCGGACTATATTCATATGAGGTGTAATACTCGGATGCTGTTCCGATCAATTGACCTGCTACCAAACCAACTAATACGACCCAAAATAAATTAAAATCAAGTTCTAGTGCGATTATTGCTGCCGCGGTTCCAATTAGAACCAATGCTCCTGAAGAGAAGATCCCTATTCGTAAGGACCATAACAATCTACCCATAGATGCACCCTCACCAGTTCTCACCAAAAATGTACCAATGATAGATGCAACAATTCCTATCGAGGAAACTAAAAGCGGAAATAAAATCAATTCACTCTCACCAGTTGTTAGAGTGCTCGCACCAGCAGCAGCTAATGCAACAGTTGCTATAATTGAACCTACATAAGACTCAAACAAGTCTGCTCCCATTCCTGCCACGTCACCAACATTATCACCAACATTGTCTGCGATAGTTGCAGGATTCCGAGGATCGTCCTCCGGAATTCCTTGCTCAACTTTACCAACTAAATCAGCTCCAACATCAGCAGCTTTTGTATAAATCCCACCACCTACTCTAGCAAATAAAGCTATAGAAGATGCTCCAAATCCAAACCCAGCCACTATACTCGCATCAGTAAATGCAACAAACATTAGAGTAACACCTAACAATGCTATTCCTACTACTGACACACCCATTACAGCGCCACTATTAAAAGCTACTCTCAACCCCGCATTTAAGCCATTTTCTTTACTTTGTGCAGCTACTGCAGTTCTAGTGTTAGCTCTTACAGCAATACTCATTCCTATAAACCCAGCTAAACCAGAACCTATAGCACCTACTAAATATGCTATTGCTGTTTGAGGGATACCTGAATCATTCGCTCCATCAGGCATTCGACTTAAAAGGTCGAAATCAATCAATGCTGCTATAACAACAGCTACAACTACTACAAATATGGCTAAAACTCGATACTCCCTTGAAAGGAATGCCATAGCACCATTTTGAATAGCTTTACCTATAAATTTAACCTGATCATTACCTGTATCATGACTCAAAACATTTCGAGTCAAAAATACTGCGAATAGCAAAGATAGCACAGATGCTGCTAAAGCTATAATTTGGATGTTATCCATAAAAAAACTCCTTTTTATGTGCTTTAATCACACAATTGGAGATTCTCTCCTGAAACTGATTTGGGGTCAATATAAAAACAACCTTCATATATGCAAATAATTATTAATTTATGTGCGGTTTATATAGAATCCCAAAAATCAACTATTTTTTGTGCTGATAATTCTGGGTTTTCTGCATAAGTGATAGCACTCACAATGCACACACTATTTGCACCAGCTTCTTTAACTAGATGTAAATTAGAGATTTCGATACCTCCAATAGCAACCACAGGCAAATCAGATTGAGATTTGATTTTTGAGATAATTTTTTCACCTAATGGTTTTCGGTGAGACTTTCCCATAGTATCAGTACCAAATATTGCTCCTATAGCTAAATAATCCACACCCAACTTCTCAGATTCAGATGCTTCTTTGATACTTCCATTAGACCTGCCAATCTTTTGTTGAGGGTTCAAAATTTCTCTACAATAAGTCACAGGTAAATCAGATTGCCCAACATGTAAATAATCAGCATCAACTATTCTAGCTATATCAACAGCGTCATTAATAACAAAGCAAGCCTCATAATCATTTGATAGTTCTTTCAACTTAAATGCATTTTCTAAAAAATGATTCCGCTCGTTTAATTTATCTCTATATTGAAAAACTTTTACACCTGCATTCAAGACTTGTTTTGTAACTTCAAAAATATCTCTACCTTTAGTTGCTTCAGGATCTATGATCGTATAAACGCCTTTAATTTCAGAAAAACTAGTCATATATCCAACCCCTTAGGCATCTTTCCTTTTCTAGCATTATCAATGCTTTTGCGAACAGAATTAGGCATTTCCAGTCCATGTTTGGAAAAAGATTGTTCTACATGTTTCCCAATATTAGATGAATCAGAAAAATATCCTGCATCAGAGTTGGATTTAACATTAAACGTAACGGAAGAAATTAGTTTTGAAACTTGAGACGATTCACAAGAAGTACATTCGGGTGTTTTATTAGATGAATATGATTTAAAAAACATCTCAAAAACCTTATTACATTCTGTACATTTATATTCGTAAATTGGCATTATGGCTCTTTTTATTTTTCAATCAGACTTTTAATTGGGTCAAAAGATTTTCTATGAATTTCTGAATAACCTATAGTAAAAATTGCTTCTAAATGAGTTTTTGTCCCATAACCTTTATTGTTTGATAACCCGTATCCTAAATATTTAGAATCTAAACTTATCATTAATTCGTCTCTAAAAACTTTTGCTATTATAGATGCTGCAGCTATTGATGTGGAAATTTGATCTCCTTTAATTATCGAAGAAGATTCAATATGTAATCCATCTAATTTAATAGCGTCTATTAACAAATGCTCTGGTGTAATCAATGAGTTTTGTATACATCTCTCCATAGCGAGCTTAGTTGCGCCTACAATTCCTATCTCGTCAATTTCATCAGGTTCTGTAATAGCAACTTCAGCAACAAGAGCATATTTTCTGATAACCTCATCTAGAGATTGACGCTTAGATTCCGAAAGTTTTTTGCTGTCGTTTATATCAATTAAAAGGGTTCTATCGATTTCTTGAGGAAAAATCACTAACCCTGCCGCTACTGGACCAGCCAAACATCCTCTTCCCACCTCATCTAATCCGGCAACATAACGGATCCCTTGCTGAAAAAGCTTATCCTCTAATTCAAAATTTGGTTTCAACTAGAAGCACTCAAAACAGGTGCAACACGTGAAACATTTTCAATTATTCCTCCACCTATCAACTCATCATCTTGATAAAAAACTACTGGTTGACCTGGTGTGATAGCTCTCTGCGGGTTATTAAACTCTATAATAGCTTCATTTTCTGCAATTCTTACTTTGGCAGATTCTTCGTTAGCTTTATATCTGATTTTTGCAGTCACTTGAATTTCTGAGCCCAATTCAAAGTCTCTAGTAAAGCTAAGTTTCTTAGCACAAAAAGTTGTTTGCATTAAATCTTCTTCCAATCCTAAAACCACATTATAGGTGTCAGGGTCTATATCTACGACAAATCTTGGTTGGCCATCATTAGATATAAATCCTAATTTTCTCCTTTGACCGATTGTAAAAAATTGAATGCCTGGGTGATCACCAATTTCATTACCTGACATATCTACAAATTTTCCGGGCTTTGGTTCTAATCTTTCTTGAATAAATTCCCTGTAATTACCACTAGGAATAAAGCAAATTTCTTGACTATCTGGCTTATCAGCTACAGGGAGATTTGCATCAAGTGCAAATTGTCTAATTTGATCTTTAGGATATAAACCAACAGGAAATTTCAATTTAGACAACTCTTCTTGTTTAAGAGTAAACAAAACATAAGATTGGTCTTTATTAGAATCAACACCTTTGATCAATGAATAATGATTTTCTGATTGACTAATTTGAGCATAATGACCTGTAGCAATATAGTCTGCATCTAAAAACATTGCTCTACGAAGAAGAAAATCAAATTTAATTTTGTCATTACAGGCAAAACATGGATGAGGAGTTCTACCAGAGTCATATTCATTTAAAAAATAATTGACTACATGCTCCTGAAATTCTTTTTCAAAATTAACAAAATAATGAGGAATATCCAAAATCTGACAAACACGTCTTGCGTCATCAACATCTTCAACTGAACAACACCGATTATTTTCTCCATATTCCTCAGAGGAACCTTCAGACCATAACCTCAAAGTCATTCCTACAACATCATAACCATCATTTTTTAACAATAATGCAGCCACAGAAGAATCAACTCCTCCACTCATAGCCACGATTACTTTTTCTTTTTTCATTTATATCCTCATTTTTTCTAGATATATCATACTTCATATCAACGTAATATAATGAAGTTATGAATACAGAAACCGAATTAAAAGAAGATTCCGGATTACAATCTGCCAATCTAGCATACGAAATTGCTGATGACATACAAGCAGAAAATATTGCTAGATTCAATATTAGTACAGATTGTTTTTACACAGATTTTGCACTCATAATGACTTCACAATCCTCTACTCACTCGAGAGCTATATGCGAACAAATTGAGTCAGCACTTAAATCTCAAGGAACAAAACTACATCACAAAGAAGGCGATCATAAATCAGGATGGATTCTTTTAGATTATCATGATTTAGTAATTCATATATTTGACAAAGAAGCTAGAGATTTTTACGAAATAGAACATGTTTGGCCTAACAGAATTCAAATAGGACCTATTACTCTATAATCCATTCATCCAAAGTTCTGTTGAAAGTCACAATCTCACTTTCTTCAAAGAATATCTCAAGCTCTCTTTTTGCTGATTCAGGTGAATCAGATCCATGAATCAAGTTCATTCCAATAGTCATTCCAAAATCACCCCTGATTGTGCCAGGATCAGCTTCTTGAGGATTAGTCGATCCCATTAATTTTCTAGATACATCAACAGCATTGTCGCCATGTACAGCCAAAGCCACTAATGGAGAGGATGTAATAAAATCTACTAATGAGCCAAAAAATGGCTTACCAACATGTTCAGCGTAATGCTCGTTTGCAGTCTCGTCAGAAGCTTGCATTAATTTCATACCTACAATCTTAAGACCTTTTCTTTCTAATCTGTTAATAATTTCTCCGATAAGCCCTCTTTGAACACCATCAGGTTTGATTAATATTAATGTTGTTTCCAATCTTTCACCTTCTACTATAAATTTTTATTATTGGCTGAGTTAATCTGTGTACTAGTTATATACATAGGTTCTAGTAATGCAAGATCATCAACTTCATTCATTTTAACCTTTTCATATCCCAATCTACACAAAATTTCGGGCTTTCTTGATGGTATTTCAATTTCAGAATGTTTAAATTTAACAATAATTTCTTTTTGTTCCAAAATTTGAGATACACCTTCTCCACAATAAAATGCATGATCTTGAATATTTTCGATAAAATCCTCAAGTGACAAAACTACTATAGGGGAAGATAAAATTGCACCAGAATATTGCGCTACATAAACTCGATTTCTGCCTGCTGGAATTAAAGCTATTATTTCTTCATGATTGTGTATGAAAGGATGAATTTCAATTTCTGTGGTTGGAATCCCTACGATTGGTATATTCAATCCGAATGATAATGTTTTAGAAGTACTCATGCCTACTCTCAATGCACTAAATGCCCCGGGGCCTTTTGCGACAAAAATCGCATCTAAATCTTCAACAGTCAAATGATGTGACTCTAACAACTTTATAATTGATGGCACTAATTCTACTGAATGATTCCTTTGAGATTTCCAAGTATGATAATGCATTAATTGTCCTTCTTCTGATATAGCAACTGACGCATATCTAGTAGAAGTGTCTATACTTAATTCCATATTAAAATTTACCTTTTAAATTTTCACGTAATTCATTAAAAGAATCTTGATTGTACTGAAAATGTAATCTTCTAGATGATTCTGACAAACTTTCAATATTAATAGTTAAACTGTCATGGGGAAACGAATCGTTACCTTTGTCAGCCCACTCTATTACGCAAACGCCCTCTCCGTATAAGTACTCATCTAAAAATAATCTATCAATACTTTCTGAAGTGTCTAATCGATACAGATCCATATGATAGATAGGAAAATCAGAATGATATTCAGTGATTAAAACAAAAGTTGGACTCCGAACAAAATCATGGCACCCCAATCCATTTAAAATTCCTTGAGTAAGCTTAGTTTTCCCTGCACCCAAATCTCCAACTAACAAAACTACAGCTCCAATTGAAATATGGTTACCAATAATATCCCCTATCTGAATGGTCATTTCTTCATTAGAACTATCTACAGAAAAATCATATTTAAATTGCATTTGACTCTCTTGAAACTCTATCTGCTATGGTTTAATTTATAATTTATCAAAGGAATGATATGCAAACTACAGAACACTTCGAAAATCACTTACCGTATATCCTGTCAACTCCCGATCACATAGACCCTAAAAAAAATTATGATCTGATCATTTTACTGCATGGTTATGGAGCTAGCATGCACGATTTAGCAGGACTTGCTCCTGCAATTAACTCTGAAGATTACATTTATCTTTTCATTAATGCTCCTATAGAACTTAACATAGGTTATGGGCAAACAGGTTATGCTTGGGTTCCAGTAGGTGATTCATCTGAAATTGAAAAAACATCTGAAATGATCAACAGCACAATAAAAGATTATTTAGATAAATGCGAATTACAAATCAGCAAACGGTATATAGGAGGATTTTCACAAGGTGGCATGATGACAATTCATGTAGGACTTTCTTCAAAAATTAATTTTTCAGGTGCTATAGTTTTAAGCTCACGAATGTACCCAGAACACGAAATCAAATTCTCAGTAAATAATCCGGATAACACCAAAATTTTTATGGTTCATGGAATTCAAGACTCAGTTTTACCCGTTGAAGATGGCAGAAACACCAAAAATCATTTGATTCAGTTGGGGTTTGATTTGGAATATCATGAATACAACATGGCACATGAAATCACTTTAGAAGTAATAGAAGATTTAAAAAATTGGTTAATTCACTCTTGCAAATCTTCATGAATCAAAAAGTCGAAATCACAGCCCTGATCTGCTTGTAAAATATGTCGGGCATGCAACCACTTAAAACCTCTTTTAAAGTTCGGACCCTCATAAATTTTTTCTGAAATCCTAGATTTCATCTCATCATCTGAAATCAAAACATTAAGCTTACGATTAGGAACGTCAATTTCAATAATGTCGCCATTTCTAACTGCAGACAAAGGCCCTCCGTTTGCAGATTCTGGAGTAACATGAACAACTACTGTTCCAAATGCTGTCCCGCTCATCCTAGCATCACTAAGTCTTACCATATCTCTAACACCAGTTGCTAAAATCTTTTTAGGAATAGGCAAAAATCCCCATTCAGGAATGCCAGGAGCACCAACAGGTCCACTATTTCTCATCACCAATACGTCTTCAGGAGAGACATCTAACTCAGGGTCATCAATTCTTGCAGCAAGATCGTCGTGATCTTCAAATACAACAGCCCTACCTTTATGTACCATCAATTCTGAAGATGCCGCAGTAGGCTTAATTATTGCTCCAGTAGGCGCCAAATTACCTTTTAGTACTGCAAGACCTCCTTCAGGATCTAAAGCATTATCAACTGAGCGGATAATATCGTCATTATGAGGAAAACTATACTTGATATTTTCACCTAGAGATTTTCCTGTGATTGTTTCAGCATCCAAATTTAATAAATGCGAAATTCTTTGCATCATTGCAGGCACTCCACCAGCGTAATAAAAATCTTCCATCAAATATTTACCTGAAGGCTTTAGATTTAAAATAAATGGGGTAGTTTTAGCTAATTCATCAAAAAGCTCTAGAGGTAATTTAATACCAACTCTACCTGCTATAGCAATCAAATGAATAATCGAATTTGTAGATCCACCGATAGCATGAATACACCTAATGGCATTTTCTATAGATTTTTGATTGATTAATTTTGAAGGAATTAAATCAGTACCTACTATACGCACTGCTTGTCTACCAGCCTCTTCAGCTAATTGCTTTCTACGTGAATCTACTGCTGGAATTGCTGCATTACCAGGCAAAGCTAAGCCAAGTGCCTCACCTATTGTTGCCATAGTTGAGGCAGTACCCATAGTCATACAGTGACCATTGCTTCTAACAATACAACTTTGCAATTCTGCCCAATCATCTTCAGTAATATTCCCTGCACGTAATTCAATCTCATATCTCCTACAGTCAGTACAAGACCCTAACTCTTCACCTTTCCAATTTCCTTTTAATTGAGGACCTCCAGTAACCAATATAGTAGGAATATTTGCACTAGCAGCACCCATCAATAGAGCAGGAGTTGTTTTGTCACAACCTCCTAATACGACTACTGCGTCTAATGGATTTGCTGTGATTGATTCTTCAACGTCCATACTCAACAAATTCCTGTAAAGCATGGTAGTGGGCTTCATGTTTACTTCACCTAATGACATTACTGGAAATTCCATCGGAAAACCTCCAGTTTGCCAAACACCTCGCTTAACAGCTTCAGCCAAATCTCTTAAGTGCGAATTACAATGAGTCAACTCGCTCCATGTATTACATATACCTATAATAGGCTTGCCTTCATAAGA
>QCNV01000025.1 GCA_003213095.1 SAR202 cluster bacterium AG-426-M11
CTGCGAAATTTCTTTACACGAATTTATCGTATCTTCGAGCATCTCTTGACCTGATTGCATAAATTATTACTCCTTATATCTGCAAAGGGCGGCCAAATGGCCGCCCTTTTATTCTAAACTATATCCACTTAAGAAAAGTATTAATTTTCTGAGGAAGTAGGTTGCTCTACATTAATCACTTCTGAATCGTCCTCATAGTGATGTTTTACTTTATCTAGATCAACTACATCCAATCGATTAAATCCTTTACCGTCAAATTTGTCATAAGGGAACGGCTGGAATTTTTCAAATTTTGCAGCAAACCTTTGCCTACTTGGCCTCTTATCGTATGGGAATCTAAATCTCTCTGGACTTTCAGGTTCACATTCAATTAATTCGTAATCTCGACTTCCAAGCCCAATTTCATGGCCAGTATTAATACTTGTCACTTCACTTTGACTATGGAAAGTAGCTGCTGCAGCTTCAAATTTCTTATCACCTACATGATGAGCTTCCATGAGTTCAGCTTTAGAACCTTTAATACCTTCGGCTTCTCGAGCTTTATCTACACAAGCCATATCAATAGCTACTGCGTCTTTACTAGCAAATACTCCTAAATGAGGAACAATCGGCATATCAGCATGGCCTGCACAGTCACAAGCTGGAGATACGTCTAAAGCCATATTAATATATCCGACTTTCCCAGGACCTACTGCTTTTTCTACTCCCAAACATGCGTCTGCGATGGCAGCATCTACTGCATCAAATTGAACAGGTGGAATATCCATCAATCCACGTGGACCCATTACACCAAAACAGCCTAAACAGTTAGCACATTTATCTCCATCCCATTCAAGTTCATCTTTTTCATTAATATGATAAAGGTTGAAAGGACAACAATCTTCTAGAATTTCCCAATCTGGGGTATTAGCTTTTCCTTTAAAGTTTTCAGGATGGAACACACCAGCTGCACCTAGTCCATATGAAGGATGTCCTCCCATATGTACATTGAATTTACCTCTTTTAGATTGAGCACCAATTCCTAAGTTCTTCAATGCTCCTCCTATTACACCCATGCTATGGCCTTTAAAGTGAGTCAAGGCAATTAATGCGTCTGCAGCTGCAATCGCTTGAGCAACATATGCTTCTTTCAAAATATAACCCTCAGGTATGTCCACAACAAAATCACTTGTACCAATAAATCCATCAGCACAAATAAATGGACAGCCTAAAGTAGCAGAGCTATATCCATTTCTTTCAGCAGTTTGTAATATATCGATTTCTGAAGATCTAGATCCCCAGGGACTATAGGTTGAGGTAGTAGTGTCACAAACAAAAGGCCTACCACCTAGTTCTTTGATTCTATCTGCCAAAGTTCTAGCATAAAGAGGTCTTAAATAAGCTGAGTTATTCCACTCACCACAATGAACTTTTATAGCTACTATATCATTGGGCTTAATCATTTCATCTAACCCAGCTGCGTCAAACACAGTGAGCATTTTAGATGATAATGCTGTTTCAGTAGACTCTGAATGAGCATCCATATAATAAACTTTCGATTCTGCCATTATTTCCTCCTATCCTAATATAGAGTAAAACTTTAGATCATACGTACCTGCGCACAGTAGCATTCAATCCTAATCGTGTCAATAATTTCACTTCATGATCAGTAAAAGATAAAATGTTAGAAATTAAATTTTTCATTGACAAAATTGGAGATAAAATGACACTCAAGAATATTGATTTGTTCCCCCACAATACTTCTGTTAACGCACTTGGAAATCTAACAATTGATAACATAGACATTAACGATCTTGCCGACGAATTTGGCACACCTCTGTATGTATATGACGAAACAACAATCAGATCTATTGCAAAAGAATACAAAAGTCAATTTCAAAATTTATATCCCAAAACTAAAGTCGCCTATGCTTCAAAAGCTTTTATGAGCCTATCAATGGCTAAAATAGCTAAAGAAGAGGGATTAAGTCTTGATGTGGTTTCTGGAGGAGAAGTTGCTATAGCTGCAAAAAGTGGTTTCCCAACATCAGAAATGTATTTTCACGGTAACAACAAAACCCCTCAAGAATTATCAGAAGCTATTGATTCTGGAGTAGGAACTATAGTTGTAGACGGATTTCATGAATTAAGACTCCTAAATGAAATAGCTAAAAATAAAAATACAACCCAAGAAATCATGCTTAGACTATCTCCATCTGTTGACGCACATACTCATGGTCACACAACGACAGGAATTTTAGACGTAAAATTTGGTTTTTCAATTGAAACAGGTGAAAGTTCTCAAGCTATAGATGAAAGTTTAAATTCGAGTAATCTTGATTTAAAAGGCATACATTTTCATTTGGGCTCTCCAATTTTTGAATTGGAACCATACTCTACAGCTATTGATACTGTTTTAGATTATTTAAAACCATATATAGACAAAGGATTAAACTTGCGTGAATTTAGTCCAGGTGGAGGATTTGCAATAGGGTATGTAAGCAATGAACCTCCTCCTCCCATTTCAGCTTATGCTGAAACTATCACTTCTATGCTTATAAATAAATGTAAAGACTTAGATATACCAACACCAACTCTTATTATTGAGCCAGGAAGATCTATCGTAGGGAGAGCAGGAGTGGCTATTTATACAGTTGGGGTGATTAAAGAAATACCAAAAGTAAGAACGTATGTATCTGTAGACGGAGGTATGGGGGACAATATCAGGCCAGCTCTATATGGTTCAAAGTATGAGGCTGTTGTAGTAAATAAAATGAATAACGAATCGAGAGAAACAATTACTTTAGCAGGTAAATACTGTGAATCAGGCGATTTATTGATAAAAGACATTTCTCTGCCACCAATATCATCAGGAGATAGAATTGCGATTCCAGCTTCAGGTGCATACTGCCTGTCTATGTCTAGCACGTACAACATGAATCCCAGACCTGCAGTAGTAATGATCAATCAGGGAAAAGCAAGAATAATTAGACGCAGAGAAACATACGAAGATTTAATATCATTAGACTTAATTTAAATGCTATCTAATAATTTCGAGAAGCCTTACGTTGTATACATAATTTTAATTATTAATACTTTGCTCTTCTCTTTAACAGAACTTTTTGGTGGTAGTACCAATTCCTCTGTCTTAGTGAACTTTGGTGCTCTGTACAAAATGGATCTATTAGAAGGTCAATATTGGCGATTGTTTACAGCTATGTTTTTACATGCAGGATTTTTCCATTTTGCCCTAAATTCATTAAGCATATTTATCATGGGATCTTTAGCTGAATCGATTTTAGGACACAAAAAATTTTTATTTATTTATTTGTTTTCTGGAATCACTGCTAGCCTTCTCAGCTTAACCTTTCTACCTGTATATGCTGTAGCTATTGGCGCTAGTGGAGCAATTTTTGGAACACTCGCCTCTTTGGGGGTATATTTCTTTTTATATCGCAAACAATTAGGTAATTTTGGCAAACAAAATTTTAATGCAGTTTTGATACTAGCTTTAATAAATTTAGCATTTGGACTAATGGGGCAAGGGATAGACAATTGGGGTCACATTGGAGGATTAGCTGGAGGTGTGATTTCCGCACTTCTAGTAATACCAAAATATATCCGCAGATAATCTATTAATTTGCTATGATTCTATTTCAATATCACTCAGGAGTTTTTAATGGTTTGGGAAGATGAACTTAAGGAATTAAATCATAGATTAAATTTAGCCCAACAAATGGGCGGAAAAGAAAATGTTGAACGACAACATTTTTATGGAAAACTAACAGTTAGAGAGCGAATAAAGCTTTTAGTTGACTCAAACTCGTTTAATGAAGCATCAGCTTTAGCAGGTGCTGCTACTTACAAAAACAATGAATTAGTTGACTTCACTCCTTATCCTAGAGTGATGGGGACAGGTAAAATAAATGGCTTCAGAGTATTCATTGATGGTGGAGATTTCACTGTAAGAGGGGGATCTGGAGAAAAAGGAACAGGAAGCCAGCCTAGCCCTTTGAAATACGCCTCTCAATGGAGATTACCACTAGTAAGGTTACTAGATGCTGCAGGAGGAAGTGTAAGAACATTTGAGCAGATAGGTAGAACCTACACTCCCGATGGCCCTAGTACTGAGCTAGCTGTAAATTTATTGAATGAAGTACCTGTAGTTTCAGCTGTTCTAGGATCAGTAGCAGGGCTACCGGCTATTGAAGCGTGTTTATCTCATTTTACAGTAATGGTAAAGGATACTAGTCAAATTTTTGCCGGGGGACCTCCAGTTGTAAAAGCAGCTTTAGGATATGAAATTTCAAAAGAGGATTTAGGAGACTACAGAAGTCAAGTTATTAAAACAGGAGTAATTGACAATCTGGCAGACACTGAAGAAGAAGCTTTTGAAATGATTAGAAAATTCCTAAGTTACATGCCGTCTAGTATTTGGAAAATCCCACAAAGAATAGAAACTAATGATGACCCCAATCGCAAAGACGAAGAATTACTATCTATCATTCCAAAAAATGTAAAACGCAGTTATGACCCTTACAAAATATTAAATCATGTATTGGACAAGGACTCTTTCTTTGAAATTTCTCCACTTTACGGAAAAGCTAGAATTACTGGATTGGCTAGAGTAAATGGATACCCAATTGGGGTGATGATTAACAACCCTCGACATTTAGGAGGATCTACGGATATTGCTGCTGGCGAAAAAACTATGAGAATCGTTAGCTTATGTGACACTTTTCATCTTCCTATAGTTTCATTCGTAGATGAGCCGGGCTTCATGGTAGGCATGGAAGCTCAAAATGCTGGCATAGTTAGAGCTGGAGCTAGAATGGTATCTTCTTTAGCAAGAAGTCAAACTCCCTGGATCAGCTTTTACATGAAACAAGCCTACGGGGTAGCAGGACAATCTCATCACAGAACAACAGGAATGTATCATAGGTATGCATGGCCTTCGGGAAGATGGGGATCTATGCACATAGAAGGAGGAGTTTCTGCTGCATACAAAAGAGAAATTAATGCTTCTGATGATCCTATTGCAAAACAACAAGAAATAGAAGAAAGACTTAATGCTATGGCTTCACCATTCCGAACCGCTGAAGCGACTGGAGGAGCAGGCAACAATCACGGAATCGACATAATTGATCCCAGAGATACTCGACCATTATTGTGTGATTTTGTGGAAATGGCACAAGAAATGATTGAAACTCAAATTGGTCCTGCACCAGTACCATACACACCTTAATTATATAGGAGATTAAATTGGAACAAAGACAAATCGGAAATACTGACTTAGTAGTATCAGCTTTAGGATTCGGCACTTGGGAAATGGGGTCAACATATGGTGAAATCGATGTGAAAGAGGCTAGTCATGCTGTGAATTCTGCCATAGATCATGGAATCACATTATTCGATACAGCTGAAGTATATGGTCCCTATATATCAGAAGAAATCTTAGCTAAAGCGCTTGGGCCTAAAAGAAAAGACATAATATTAGTAACAAAAGTTGGATTCCAATATTCCAAAGAAGGTAAAAACACTGGAAGAAATTCTAAATATGACCACATCATAGAACACGCCAATGGATGCTTAAGTAGATTAAATACCGACTTTTTAGACTTATTACTAATACATTGGCCAGATCACGACACCCCTTTTGAAGAAAGTATTGGTGCATTAGAACAACTGAAAAAAGACGGTAAAATCCGTCATTATGGAGTATCAAATTTTACTCCTGCTATGATGGAAGAATGTGAAAAACATGGTCATATTGCAGCAAATCAAGTGGGATACCATATGTTTGACAGACGAATGGAGTCAGAAGTACTGCCATACTGTAAAGAAAATAATATTGGGTTCATGGCTTATGGAACATTAGGATTCGGATTACTTTCTGGTGCCTTCACTAAAGAAACTAGTTTCATTGAATCAGACTGGAGAAGTAGTGGTTTTGCTTTCAGATTGCCTTTGTTTCAGCCAGACGAATTTGAAAAAGAAATCAATGTTACTGAAAGATTAAAACTCATAGCAAAAAAATATAACAAATCTCTTCCTCAAATGGCTATCGCATGGACATTAGGTCATCCCGCCGTATCTGTGGGGTTAGTTGGAGTTAGAAACGAAAAAGAATTAAAAGAAAATGTTGCTGCTGTTGATTGGCAAATCAATTCAGAAATCCGATCTGAGATAGATCAAGTTTTTGAGGAAGAAGGGGTTCCCACTCACATAAATACAGACCAAGCAGTTTAATAATGACGATTACAAAAGCAGTAATCCCTGTAGCAGGTATGGGCACAAGATTTCTTCCTGCCACCTTATCTGTTTCAAAAGTCATGATTCCTATTCTAGATCGGCCATCAATTCACTATGCAATAGAAGAATTACACCAAGCAGGTATTACAGAAATAATTTTCATTATTTCTCCTGACCAAAAATCAATCAAGGATTATTTTCAACCACGTCCTGATATAGAGGCACTGCTAAAAAACCGAGGGGAACTAGAATTATTAAAAACTATTCAGGCAATTCAAAATTTAGTTCATATTAATTTTGTAACTCAAGAATCGCCATTAGGATTGGGACACGCAATTCTTCAATCTAAACCTCTTATTAAAGACGAGACATTTGTAGTCTTACTCCCAGACGACCTAATCTTTGGAAATGAATCTACAACATCAGAAATGATAAAAATTTTCTATAAAACTCCAGGCATCATACTAGCTGCCAAAGAGGTGCCGGATGAGATGGTTTCAAAATTAGGGATTATAGACCCCTTAGATGTGAATAATAACCAAATTAAAGTAAAGTCAGTAATTGAAAAACCGGAGTTACAAAACGCTCCATCAAATCTTGGAATCGTTGGCAGGTATGTACTACCCAAGGAAATCTTCTCAAAGTTAGAATCAATTCAACCAGGCGCTTTAGGAGAAATACAACTTACTGATGCTATTGATTCATTAATGAACGAGATGTCATGCATAGCATATCAATTTACTTCTGACCATTTTGATATTGGAACACCTCTAGGATTGGTGAAGGCTAGCGTTTACCAATCCTTGATAAGGGAACCTATAAACACAGATTTAGAAATTTGGCTAAAATCAATACCTCAACTTAAAGAGAATTCCTAATGACTATTTGGATATTTGCATTCTGGATAACGGTTTCTTTACTCGCACTAATTTTAATTTACGGTTGGTTTGTCACCATCAAAGAATTCCGCAAATGGCGACGCAAATAATCATCTGAACCAGAACAAAATACTAAAAGTGTAAATTATCCAAACAATAATAGATGTCAAAATTATAGAATCTTTAGTAATTACGTCTTCGGGCTTTTCTCCTTGCCCTTTATATAAAACAAGATATAAGTATCTAAATAATCCACATAAAACAAAAAATGAAGAAAATATCATCAAATGATTTGAAGGTAAATTTACAGCGAAAATAGTGTAAGCAGAATAAATTATTGCCAACAAAACTGATATACATACTATAGTAAATTTCAGTTTACTTAATTCGTATTGACGTAAAGAATCTCTAGTTTCATTAAATTTTGAATAATTAAGTTTTTCCGAATATCTTTTTGATAATGCAATGAATAAAGCCCCTAAGGCTGTACAAATATATAGCCAATTTGACATGGGAATTTGAATTGCTAAAGCACCAGAAAGTACTCTAATAATAAATCCTGCAGCTATAGAAGCTACGTCCAAAACAAATATGTTTCTAAAAATAAAAACATAACCAATCATAATTAAAAGATAGGAAGTCAGAGCAAACACAAAATCAGAACCAATGTTAAAAGCAAAACTCATTCCAACAGAAGCAAATAACACTGCAGAAATACGTGCTGAGATTATAGATAATTCGCCAGATGGTATGGGTCTATGTTTTTTTGTAGGATGATTTCTATCTAATTCAACATCTATAGAATCGTTAAATAAATATATAGCAGAACTCATAAAAACAAAGCTTATAAAAGCATTAAAACTAGTAAAAAATATCCCCAAAAACTCATTTAACACCCAAGATTCATTAAATGAAAATATCATAGGTAAAAAAACCACAAAGTTTTTAACCCATTGCTTGGGACGTGAAGATTTTAAAATTGCAACAAAAAACCTAATCATGAATACATACTATCTCAAGAATCTGTTTTTCATAAATGTTAAAATGTCTGAAATTTAAAGAGGTAAATAAAATGTCTGGACATTCTAAATGGTCAACTATCAAACATAAAAAAGCTGCAACTGATGCTAAAAGAGGTAAATTATTTACAAAATTATCAAAAGAAATCATAGTAGCAGCAAAAATGGGCGGTGGAGATATTGATATGAATTTCAGATTGAGGATGGCAGTACAAATTGCAAAAGATGCAAATATGCCTGCAGACAATATTGACAGAGCAATCAAAAAAGGTTCTGGATCGGGAAGTGAGGGTGAAAGCATGTCTGAAATAGTCTATGAAGGATATGGACCTGGGGGAATAGGGATTATGCTAGAAACTTTGACTGATAATAAAAATCGAACAGTTGCTGACATCAGATCTACATTGTCTAAAGCTGGAGGGAACATGGCCGAGTCAGGAGCTGTTGCATGGCAATTTGAACAAAAAGGAGTTCTTGTAATCAACGTGGGTCAGGATGAAGCTGAAGAATTGGCTATGATGGCCATTGATGTAGGAGCAGAAGACTTTGAAACATACGACGGCACATTACACATTTATTCACCTCCTACAGATCTAGAGACTATACGAAACAAATTCTCAGAACAAAACATAGATGTTTCATCTAGCGAACTCTCATTAATTCCCAGTAATACAATTATGTTAGATGATAAAAAAGCTATCCAAACTCTCAAGCTTCTTGAGCAACTAGAGGATCTAGATGACGTTCAAAAAGTTTTTTCAAATGCAGACTTTTCTGATGAAGCAATGATAAGTTTCCAATCTTAATTTAGTGAATTTTTTCAGTATAGAGTTTGATCACATGCCTCCCAAAGAATTAAGAGGTAATAGTCGTGCATATTGGGCTCAAAAAATTGCTCCCAAAAAAGCATTTCAAGATGAAACAATAATTAAAATCAGAGAGATAAATCCTGGGTTTATGGGCAAAATCAAAATTTTATATAAAGCCTATTATGCAGGAAAACCTATAGATATAGACAACTTGATAACCGGAATGAAATATGCACAGGATTGTTTACAATTAGAGGGCATAATTGATGATGACACCCCTGATAATGTAATAAGTGTTTCAGTAGAATATCAACGAGTTAAAACTATGAAAGAAGTAAAGCTAGTAATGGAAGTTACAAAAATTTAAAGGGTAAAATGATTTCTAAAATTTCAGGCACAATCTTTGCTAAACACATTGATCATATCGAAGTAGACATAGGAAACGGCATCACTTTACTTGTCTACATGCCACCTTCAAACATCAATAATATCAATGAAAAAGATAATTTAAAAAACATTTACACCTCCTTGCAGTTGCGCCAAGACAGCATAATGATTTTTGGATTTTTAGAACTACAAGACAGGCTAACCTTCGAAAAATTAATTACAATTTCAGGAGTGGGGCCGAGATTAGCTATAGCCATTTTATCTACTATGAATTCTTCTGAAATTTTCCAAGCTATTGAATCAGAAAATTCTCATCTGATGACTCAAGTTCCTGGAGTTGGTAAAAGAACTGCAGACAGAATGATCTTGGAATTGAAAGGGAAATTAGAGCTATCACAAAACTCTACTCTAACATTTGAAGAAAACAATGAAGTGATAGATTCACTCACAGCTTTAGGGTACTCTGCTAAGGAAGCACAATCTGCAGCTTCAAAAATTCCAAAAGGTCAAAATTTATCCTTAGAAGACCGAATACGAATTGCCCTGCAAAATATTTCGTCAAATGACTAACTACGACAATTGGGCTGAAATATATGATGAATTATACTCAGAATACAAAGACGATTTATCCTTTTACCAAGAGATGTCATCAAGTGCTAAATCTATTTTAGAAATAGGGTGTGGAACTGGTAGAATTACAATCCCATTAGCCATGTCTGGAAAGGATATAACAGGGATAGATATTTCTTCAAAAAATGATAGAAATAGCAAAGGGTAAAATTAAAAAACCACTATCTAACCTTTCTTTTAAGGTTATGGATATGACTGAGTTAAATTTAAATCAACAATTTGATCTAATCATTATCCCTTTTAATGGTTTTCAATCACTTTTAAATGAATTTGATCAACTTAAATGTTTAAAAAAAATCAGAGCACTTTGCCATAAAAAAACTAAAATAATTTTAGATGTTTTTTTCCCTGACAAAGAAATATATGAACAAAAAAATACAGTTTTTTATCAGGTCTCACAAAAAACTCATAAATCACTTGAAGTTAGTCACATGACAAAATTTGATTATTTCCATCAGCTACTTCATACAAATCTAAAAATCAATAAAATTTTTAATAATCAAAATTCTAAAGTCAGTTACAAATCATTTACATTACGATATTGTTATCCTCAAGAGTTAATATATTTATTTGAAATATCTGGATTCCACATAACTAATATTTACAACGACTTTAACAAATCATTAATACAATCAAATCAACTCATCATTGAAGCAAAATTAACTAATGAATAAATTTCATTTAATTTCAGATCTAAAGCCAACCGGAGATCAACCTCAAGCAATTGAAAAAATTTCTCGAAATATTTTTGAAAATATTTCAGAACAGACACTTTTAGGAGTTACTGGTAGCGGAAAAACCTTTACAATGGCTGGAATCATAGAAAAAGTCCAAAAGCCAACATTAGTTTTAGCACACAACAAAACTTTAGCTGCTCAGCTAGCAACTGAATTTAAAGAATTTTTCCCACAAAATGCGGTTGAATACTTTGTCAGCTACTATGATTATTATCAACCTGAAGCATATGTACCTAGAACTGATACATACATAGAAAAAGATGCGAGTATCAATGAAGATCTAGATAAACTAAGACATTCAGCTACTCGATCATTATTGACTAGAGAAGATGTATTAATTGTAGCCTCAGTTTCATGCATTTATGGATTAGGTAGTCCTGAAGAATATCAAGGATTTGTAGCATCAATTCAACAAGGAGAAAATAAATCAAGAAGCTCCTTAATAAAACAATTAGTTAATATGCAATACGAAAGAAATGATTTTGATTTATCTAGAGGAAAATTTAGAGTCAAAGGGGATAGCGTAGACATATTTCCTGCATATGAACAAATTTGTGTCAGAGTAGAATTTTGGGGAGATGAAATTGATAGAATCTCTTCTATAGATCATCTTACTGGTGAAATTTTAGGACAAAAAGAGTTTCTTGAAATATATCCCGCAAAACATTTTGTAACCCCAGAAGAGAAAATTAAGTTAGCAGTAAATGATATTCAAACCGAATTAACATCGCACTTAAAATTTTTAAAATCTAATGGAAAATTATTAGAAGCTCAAAGGTTGGAATCAAGAACAAAATATGATATTGAAATGCTTGAACTAGCAGGATATTGTTCAGGTGTAGAAAACTATTCAATGCATTTAGCTAGACGCACTCCTGGAAGCACTCCTTACACATTATTAGATTACTTTCCAGAAGATTTTCTTTTATTTGTAGATGAATCACATATGACCATTCCCCAAGTTAGGGGAATGTATTTTAGTGACCGATCTAGAAAAGAAACTTTAGTAGAGCATGGATTCAGATTACCTTCAGCTTTAGATAATCGCCCATTAAATTTTAATGAGTTTCAAGATCGAATTAATCAAGTAGTTTATGTATCTGCTACTCCTAGTGATTATGAGAAAGAAAGAAGTCAAAATCATATTACAGAACAAATCATTAGACCAACAGGACTTCAGGATCCAATTGTAGAAGTGGTCCCTGTTGACGGACAAATAGATCATTTATTAGAAAACGTTACTAACAGAATAAAAAAAGGTGAAAGGTGTTTAATCACTACATTAACAAAAAGAATGTCTGAAGAATTGTCAGATTATCTCAAGGAAAGCGGAATTAAAACCCAATATTTACATTCTGAAGTAGATACTTTGGAAAGAAGCGAAATTCTCAGAGATCTAAGGTTAGGAGTATATGATGTTATCGTGGGGATCAATCTTCTTAGAGAAGGACTAGATTTACCAGAGGTAAGCCTTGTTGCAATCCTAGATGCTGACAAAGAAGGCTACTTACGTTCATATACAGCCCTAATTCAAACTATAGGAAGAGCAGCTCGCCACATCGACGGAAAAGTCATTATGTATGCCGATAGAATTACTAACTCTATGAAAATCGCAATCGAAGAAACCAATCGAAGAAGAAAGTTACAACAATTACATAATCGGCAAAATGGGATCACACCAAAAGGAATTAGTAAAACTATTAAAGACATAAACGAAAGAATTAAATCGATTTCTTGGAGAGAAAAATCTCAAGAAGAAAATGCCTCTAATCAAGAACTTCCAAAAGAAGAATTAACTAACCTAATTAAAGAACTAGAAATTCAAATGAAAAAATCATCTCAACAACTTGAATATGAAAAAGCTGCCATTATAAGAGATCAAATTATAGACTTAAGAAAAGTATTATCTGATTAGTTCGCTTTACACTAACTTACCTTTTAGTTATTACTAATCTTATTTAAATTGACAGGCATATATCTCAAATATAAAATGGAACTAAAATAGAGGAAATTATGACTAATTCAGCAACAATTTCAGAAGACGAAGTCTTAGAAGCATTAAGAGACGTTTATGATCCTGAAATACCAGTAAACATCGTTGATTTGGGCCTTGTTTATGGAGTCTCAATATCCGAACAAGATGTTGAAGTTACAATGACTCTTACTTTTGCAGGATGTGGTATGGGTCCATATATTGCTCAACAAGCAGAATGGAGGCTAGCGGAAATTGATGGAATCGAAGACATCAACGTTGATTTAGTCTTTGATCCACCATGGAACCCTGAAATGATTACCGAAGAAGGAAAACGTCTTCTAGGTCTCGATTAATTTGATATGAACCAACAAAACCCAGCACAAGCTAGAGCAAAAATTGAAGCTATGAAGCGTCAATTTGAACAGAAGAGAAGCATCGACACTGCTCTCAGTGGTATAAAAAATAAAATTGGTGTCTACAGTGGTAAAGGTGGAGTTGGGAAAACCACTGTTTCAGTCAATCTAGCCGCAACACTTGCTAACTCCGGAAACTCAGTAGGTATACTTGATGTTGATATTGATTGCCCAAATGTTGTTCGAGCCATGAAAATTTCTGAACAACCACTACTAGATGAAAACAAAAAAATGCTCCCTGCCGAAAGATTTGGAGTGAAAGTTATGTCAATGGCATACTTTCAGGAAAATGAAGACGAGGCCACTATATGGAGAGGCCCGATGATTCACAATGCAATTAATCAAATGTTGCAATCTACCAATTGGGGTGATTTAGATTATTTAATTGTCGATATGCCTCCAGGAACTTCAGATTCACCTCTAACGGTAATGCAAACACTCACTATGGATGGCTTCATTGTAGTCACCACACCTCAGGAATTAGCAAAAATCGATGCAAAAAGATCCATAAACATGATCAAAAAACTTCAAGTTAATGTATTAGGAATAGTTGAAAACATGTCTGGAGGTATTTTTGGTTCTGGTGCAGGTACAGAAATTGCAAAAGAATTAAATCTAGAT
>QCNV01000026.1 GCA_003213095.1 SAR202 cluster bacterium AG-426-M11
ATTAGGTCAAAAGGAGAAATAGTTTTAAAAGACTATCAAAAGACATTGAATCCAAAGAATATGTCAGTTCAAGAAATATTAGAAATGGATGATTTAGAGCACTTAAAAGTAATGGATAAAATTTCAGCAGTCCAAAGTTCTATAGTTGATGCTTTTGGAGCAAAAAAATTAAAAGCACGTTCTTTGAGAGGTTTATATCAAAGTGTTTTAGACTTGAAAGTTGTGGAATTTGATCACTTTGAAAATGAAGAAGCCTTTGTGCTTCCGCTAGTTAGAGAGCAAATGACCTATGAGCAACAGCTTCAATTGACAGGAAAATTATTGTTCGATTCAACGGACCAGAATGAAAACTGGATCGTGGATTTTTTGTTTTCAGTTTTAGATGATGACGAAAAAAGTTTGTTACAAGATTTAGTGGCAGAAATTAAAGGTTAGTTTTACCATAAGTCGTTTCCCCATGGAGCACGGTCTACGGAGAACATTAAATTAGCCTGAGATATTGTACTTTTTGAAGTTGACTCGATCCTTCCAGAGCTTTGTAAAACAGAGAAATTTATAGCTCCTAAGTATGTTGCCCCTAAATCTCTTACATGAAGAGTTATGTCGGGTGTTTTTGTAGTTTGGATACAGTTACTTACTCCATTTTCACTAGAAATTGAATATGTGTTGTTATTCCAATCTAGAAAATCATCTACAACTTTAATGTTAATAGAGCCATCAATAGCGTATTTCCTGTTTGTAAGTGCTTCTTGAACATTTACTAAGCGAAGCCAATTTTGATCTTTTGATTTTGTGTTTAATCGTCTGGGGTCTGCTAATATCCATTTAAGATCTTCATCAGTAGGTCGTTGGTAGGCTTTTAGATTTTTGGTCAAATCCATTTGTAGACAAAATTGCCAAAGAGATTTGTAGGATTCTAAGTTTGTAGACATTAATTCTATGACATGTAGAGTTGAATCATCTATTCTGAATCTGACATACCCAAGTAATTCTGTATCTTTTGTATATTTAACATTCCAAATACCTGTTTCTATCCGATTATCCCATGAAGGCAAATCAAAACGTGCCTCCCACCATTCTGGAGTTCTTTCGATCATCCCATTTCTACCTAAAATTGCACGAGAATATATTTTAGGGAAAATGTTTTTAGCTTCATCTCTTTCTATAAATGAAAGCTGGCCTGATGGTTCAAAAGGTTCAGCAAATTTAGAATGACTCCGTTCAATTTCTAATGTGTCATTAAAAGAGGCCATTCCATATCCATATCTTCCATAAATTATGCTTTCAGTTGCTTGTAGCACTGCTAGGGGTTCTTCTCGTTCATGGATGTTTTCTAATTGGAATTTCATCATTTTACGGTTAAGGCCCTTACGTCGGTGAGTTGCTTGAACAGAAACTGAAGCTACTGCTGCTATTTTTGACGTACCACCTGGTATATTCATCACCATCGGGTAACTCAATGCATTCCCTACTATTTGGTCTCCATCCATAGCCATAATGTTTCTATCTGGGGGGAAAATATTTTTGTGGGCAATATAAATAGGATCATCAACAGTGTTAAAATTAGTTAGTCCTCTAGAGCTAATAGTTTTTACGTATGGGAAGTCATCCCAAGTACTGTATTTTAATTCGATAGTCATATACGATCCTTGTTATTTCACAAATAAAATTACTTGATCATGATATCTCAAATTGGAAACATTTATGAATCAAACAAATCAAATTTGGAAAAATCCTAAGATTTGGACTTTAGCAATTGCAGAAACGTTAGTGTGGTCAGGACAATTTTATCTTTTTCCTGCCTTGTTATTGCAGTGGAATCAATCTTTTGAATGGTCTGTATCACTAATTTCGGGAGCTTTTTCAATATCTCTTTTAGCATCAGCGTTTTTCAGCATTTTTGTAGGGCGAATTATAGATAGGGGCAAGGGGAGAATTCTCATGACTCTATCAGCTTTAATTGGTGGATTGATTTTGATTTTTCTGTCTCAAATACAAACCATTGGGTTGTTTTATTTATCTTGGCTTCTTTTAGGACTCACAACTTCAGGTTGTTTGTATCCCGCTTGTTTTTCTTATTTGACTAACGTTTATAAAGATGACGCTAAAAGACCAATAATGTTAGTCACTTTGTTGGGAGGTTTTGCTGGAACAATTTGTTATCCCATAACTAGTTATTATGTTGAATTATTTGATTGGCAATTTGCTGCGATATTTTGGGGACTAGTTAATATCTTTATATGTGCACCATTATTTAGATATTCTAATTTAGAAAAAACATTTCAAATTCAAAAAAATGTTAGTAAAAATGAAAAACTAAATCGTTTAGAGATTTTGAAGTTTTTTAAAAATCCAATTTTTATTTTGATAGCAATATCATTTACCCTAGTTGCTACAAATAATGGAATGGTGGTAAGTCAAATCTTTCCTTCTTTAGAAAGCAGAGGATTTTCTATAGTTCTCACTGTGTTTTTTGCATCTCTTTTTGGGCCAGCTCAGGTAGCTTCAAGATTATTAGTGTTTATATTGGATTTATTTGATCGGACTAAGATTTCTGTTTCAATTTTATTTCCTGTAGCTTTATTTATTATGGGATTCGCAAGTATTTTATTTATGATAGGTAAAGGGAATTTTGTATTGATATTTTTGTTTGTAGTGATTCAAGGTGGTGCTTGGGGGTTAATGTCATTTATGACTCCAGAAGTCACATGGAAATTTTTAGGATTTAAAAACTTTGCACTGATACTTGCTTTGGTGAGTTTTGGGGGAAAAATTGGAGCTGCTTTTGCCCCTTTATTAGCAGGATTTTTAGGTCAATATTTTGGTTACAATATTTTAATGTTAGTTACTGGGTTATTAGTAATAATTGCTGGCGTGAGTTTTTTGATAGTTCTTTTAATTACTAACTATTCAAATCGTATTCTTGGGTCAAAAATCGCATAAGTCACATCTATAAATAAATTTATGAAAGTCCATATAATTCCATAAATTAATATTAGATTTTGTGCCATTAAAGTATCTCTCTCAGCTATAGCGCTCACTAGTAGACTGCCTAATCCTCTAATACCCATAGCGCTTTCTACAGCTATAGAGCCGCCAAGTAGGAATCCAAAAATCACACCAGAATATGTGATAGTGGGGATCATGGCATTTCTAATTGCATGTCTTGATACAACAGTCCCCTGATCTAATCCTTTAGCGCGTGCTGTTCTAATATAGTCTTCTGACATCACTTCTAGAACTGTTGCTCTTAGCATACGTGCTAATGGCGCAGCTGCACCCAATGCAATTATTACGCTTGGCCTCCAAATGATACTGAGATTTTGTAGAGGATCTTCCCATAATTGAATTGTCCAAGAAGGGGGATGATACCTAAATACTAGTACAGAAAATACTACTACTAACATTCCTAACCAAAAATTGGGGACCGCTAGAAAAAAGATAGTAGCAAATCTAGAAAGATGATCCATTATAGAGTTTTTGTATAAGGCACTTGTAAGTCCAACGGGAATTGCTATTATCCATGAAAGGATTGTGGCTAGTATTGCTATTTCAATAGATGTAGGAGCTCTGTGAGCTAACATTTCACCCACTGTCATAGTTCTGAAGAAGGATTTGCCTAAATCACCACTTAATACTCCACCAATCCACCTGAAATATTGAACATACAGTGGATCGTCTAATCCTAATTCATTGATGATATTTGCTCTCTGTTTTTCAGTAAGTGCAGATACTTCACCGGGACCATAAAACGAAGTAAGTGGATCTCCAGGAATCACTCTCATAGCTAAAAAAATAATTATAGTGATAGAGATAACAGTGGGGACCGAGTACAGTAGTCTTCTAAGTAAATATTTAGTCATTAATTTTACTTAGAATTTATAAGCCCCTTCCTCTTAATCGTGGATCCATTTCATCTCTCAGTGCATCTCCTAGTAAGTTGAAAGCTAGAACAGTTACTGTGATTGAAACTCCAGGGAATGTGACAAACCACCATAATGGCTTAAATGATCCTGCGTTAGCTAAGGCTAGCATATTTCCCCATGTAGCCGCTGGAGCAGGAACTCCGGCCCCTAAGAATCCTAGTGACGCTTCAATTAATATAGCTACACCTAAGTGAGCTGTCGCTAGTACCATATAAGGCGCAAAACACTGTGGAGCTACGTGTCTGAACATTATTCGAAGACTGGAAGCCCCAGTAGCACGAGCAGCTAAAACATAGTCCATCTGAGAAATTGTCAAAGCCGCAGATCTCATTACACGACCACTTAATGGAATACGCGTTATAGATATTGCGAACACTACCGTCCAAAGATTAGCTTTGAAAGCTGCAAGCATTAACAGAGCTAAAATAAGATCGGGGAATGATTGGAGTATTTCCAATAAACGTTGGATGATGAGGTCAGTTTTTCCACCTAAATAGGCGCCTATAATACCTAATGCAGCACCAACACTAGTTCCTGCAGCAACAGATACTATTGCCACAATGAGGGATCTTTTTGTTCCCATTATGATTCGACTGAAAATGTCTCTACCGGTTTGGTCTGTTCCAAACCAATGATCCCCATTTGGTGGGCCTGACATGTAAGTATAATCACCTTGAGTTTCTGACCAGCCAGTAAAAGTTATATCGCCGTTTTTACCGTCACCTACTAGTAAATCTGATGTAATTCCTACAGTGAGCAAGAAAATAACAACTATCAAAGAAGCTCCACCAAGTGGGTTTCTTTTGAAAAATCCTTTTAGATTTGACGCAATATTAGCCATTTTTACTCATACCTTATTCGTGGGTCAAGCCAAGCATATGTTAGATCCACAGCTACGTTAATAAATGTCCAAATTAATCCATATAAGAGAACTAAATTTTGAACTACAATTACATCTCTTTCAGTAATAGCTACAACTAGGATTTCTCCAAGCCCTCTAGCTCCCATAGCTTGCTCAACTGCTACAGATCCACCCAATAAGAATCCAAATATGATTCCTGAGTATGTGACTGTTGGCAATATAGCATTTCTAATAGCATGCCTTGAGACAACAGTTGCTTGAGCTAGACCTTTTGATCTAGCAGTCCGAATGTAATCTTCAGACATCACTTCTAACACTGTTGCTCTCATCATTCTTGCTAGAGGTGCAGCAGCTCCAAGCGCCAAAATGATCGATGGCCGCCATATGATAGATAGATTTGCTAATGGGTCTTCCCATAGTTGTATAACATATGGGGCTGAGTGGTAATTAAATACCAAAACAAAAAATACTACAGTTAACATTGCAAGCCAAAAACTAGGGACAGCTAAGAAGAAAATAGTCAAAAATCTTCCAACATAATCAAGTATGCTGTTTCGCCGCAGGGCACTAATTAATCCCACAGGGATACCTATTACCCAAGAAAGCACTGTAGCTAATAAAGCGATTTCAATTGAAATCGGAGCACGATGAGCTAAATACTCTGCTACAGTCATAGTTCTAAAGAAAGATTTGCCTAAATCTCCTGTTACAACTCCACCAACCCATCTGAAATATTGAACATATAAAGGATCTGATAATCCAAGCTGATCCATTATTGCTTCTCGTTGTTTAGGGGTCAATGCAGATACTTCATCAGTTCCGTAGAATGCCGTCAGTAGATCACCAGGGACAACACGCATAACAATGAAAATGATTACAGTAATAGCTATGATTGTAGGGACCGAATAAAGCAGTCTCCTAAGTAAATACTTTCCGATTGTAGGGCTCCTATTAATTAATCTTCGTAACAATCAACACACAGAAACTCCTGAACTTCAGGGGTTTTTGTTTGGTGATTGTTTACTTACATACTATTTTTTTCTTATAGAGAGGTGAGCCAAATATGACCCACCTCTCTAACATCTATCCTATTGTGTGTTCACAATAGAGTAGTTGGGGTTTATTTATCAAACCACCAAGTACCACGTCTTTCAGCGTTGTACAAACCTTGCATACCAGGGAAGTCATATCCCTTGATGTAGCTTTGGTAGCCATCAACAAAGTCTTCCCATAGTAATGGTGACAAAGGCATGTATGTGTCTAGATGCAAATCTAGTTCCTGAGTAAGAGCTAGTCTCTTAGCTGGATCTAATTCTGCGTCAATTTGGTCAATTAAGCTGTCAGTTTTATCGTCACCGATTTTACTGAAGTTAGTTTTACCTTCTGAATGGTACCAAGGTCGTGCATAAGCTGATGGATCAGCGAAAGCATAAACTAGAGGTCCCATACTGATGTCAAAGTCACCTTCTTCAGTCTTTTCAATCCAAATTGAGTATTCAACTTCTTCTTGAGAAACTTTGAAGTGTGGAGATGCATCAACTTGAGCAGCAGTAATGTCACCCATTACTTTTTGCCAACCGTTGTTTGTATGCAACACTCTTACTGGTGTTTCTTCAGCAATTCCTGCAGCAGCTAACATTTCATTAGCTTTTGCAATTTCAGCATCTTTTTCAGGTCCAGTTGGAGCCATACCAGGTCGCTTTCTGCCTTCATCAATAGGTAGAGCGTATTGACTGAAGTATGGGCTGAAACCAAATCCTGCGAAGAATGGTCTTGTATCCTTTGTAGCAGTAACGAAAGAATCTCTGTCAAATAACATATTTGTAGCTTTTCTTACTTCTGCATCCTTGAAAATACTGCCATCTGTAAATGTGTTATACCACATAGCGATGATAGTAGTTTGAGGGAATCTTACAGGAACAATTCCTTCAGGGGCATCTTGTACCCATTCATAATAACTTTGAGGGTCGATTCCTCTAGCGTAGTCGAACTGACCAGTTAGTAGTCCTGCAACTCTCTGTTGAGCACCAGCACTTCCAGACATGTGATAAACATTTACGCCATCAAGATATGGAAGGTTAGTGTTCCAGTAGTCAACGAATTTTTCAGATTCCCATTTCTCACCGTCTACGTGACCAGTATATTTAAATGGTCCTGTACCAGGATAATCTGGAGACTCTTTCAAATCGTCGTTTCTTTCTTTAAGAGTGTCTTCACTAACGATTACGTTGAATCCGCTAGCTAGAGCTTGCAAGAAGTATCCACCTGAAACACCTCTACTCATATTGAATTTTATAGTATTAGCGTCTGGAGCAGTGATTGACTCAACTGCTGTGAATAGACCTTGTCGTCGACTGTTAACATTTTCAGATGGGAAAATGATTCTGTTATATGTAGCTAAAGCGTCTGCAGAATCAAAATCTGAACCGTCATGGAATTTAACGCCTTGTCTTAAAGCAAATGTCCATTCAGTTCCATCTGAGTTGGATTCCCAAGATTCTGCAAGTCCACCATTAATGATGGCCCTGTCGAAGTCCAAAGGATCATTCATTACTAACAGGTCAAACAATGGACACTGAGGTGTACAGTTGTTTGTTGTTCCTGATTGGTGCATATCGTAATGAGGTGGCTTAGCTACCCAAGCATAATCCAATGTTCCACCACTTTTTGCATTTGCTTCAGGAGCCTTTAATAGGTCAGCAGCTTGCTCACCGATTTTTGCTTCGTTAGCTGTTGCAGTAGGTGGAGTAGGTGTAGGCTCAGCTGCTACAGCTGCTGCACCAGTTGCTGGGGCTGGTGATGAAGTTGATTCTTCTTCATCAGAACCACAAGCAACTGCAAAGATTGCCAAGCTAGCAATCATGCAGAACACCAATAGTCTAGGTAATTTTAACATTATTCCTTTCTCCTTGTTTAATTTTATAACTGTGTCGATTGTCTCAGGCACAAGTTACGTTATTAACACGAAGTTTGCGAGCTTTGCCCACAAAATTCATTGCAACACTCTAATTGATACTAATTAATTATGCAACACTCAATTTAGGAATAAATCACATTTTTTAAAATGTTTTTTTATAGATTTATATTTTTGGGATTTATGAGAACATTTTTTTAATAATTATCTCTTACTGTAAGAATAAAAACTTATTAAGTGTTGATTTTTATCATAGAGGTATGGAATTAAAAAATGCATATCTGTTTTGTGTGCTTTGGAGTCTTGGTTCATATTTGTCTCGATTATAATTCTTAGAGTTTTCTTAAGAATCTTTCAGAGTTTTTACAAATTCACATACTAGTCTTGTTGTATGAGATGTTAGATAATTAACAGAGAGGTGCAATTTGAAAAATTACGTAAATATTCTAGTCGTTTGTTTTGTAATAATTACTATATTTGCATTGTTCGTTTCTTGTAGAAATCGTGACTCCTCGGAAACTCCAGGCTTAACTGAGAATCAACAACTATATGTTGTTTCTGTGAAAGATCTAGTAAAGAGTGTTTCTGTTAGTGGAAATTTAACTTATTCAAATTTAGAAAAAATGTCATTTCATTCATCAGGAAAAGTGGTTAATTTAATTTCATTTGACTCTGAGCCACTAACTATTAAGAAAGGAGAATTAATAGCCTCTCTAGATAAAGAGTCTATAGCTGTTTTAGAGCGAGCATTGGTACAGGCAGAAATGGATTTAAATGCCGCTAATCAGAAATTAAATGATTTTCAAAATATAACTAGCAAACAAGAAATTAATCAAGCAAACTTAGATGTTACTAAAGCATTCATAGATTTGAAAAATTCAGAAAAAGAATTGGCTGACTTGCTTAGCGAGAATCCTGAAAAAATCCAAGCGCTTAAGAGTGTTGTTTTTAATCAACTGGCTTTGGTTAAAGCGAAAGAGGCAGGTGTTGAAGGGGCAAAATCTTATGTTACAAAAATGGAAGCAGCCCTTGCGACCTCAGAATCAACTTACGAAAATGCGTTATTAGTTTTGGATGCAAAAAATAAAACTTTACAAAATGCTACTTTAGGCTACGAAAATGTTCTTCAAAAATGGTTTGGGGCATCTGTTCCTGATGATTCTGAGTATCTAAATCTGTCTCCTAAAGAAGTTTATGAAGATTTGGGGGTAGATTTATCTGGTTTATATGATCGTTCTGCACGTAGATTGGAAATTGAAAAATTTAAAGATATTGCTAACCCTTCCTCAAGTAAGTTAGATGATTGGAGGAAAAGTCCTTATGATTTAATTTCACTTTCCTGGTTAGCTTGGCATCCTGGGTTAATAATTGGTGTTTGTGAAACATCTGAAATTATTTCTATAGGAGGCTTTTGTGTTTCCAGAGAAATTGATGACGCGTGGATTTTGAAACAAAACGCAAATAGTGATGTTAATAAGCAACTGTCAGTTGTGAAATCTGCTAAATCTGAAATCACTACTTATCAGTCGAATTTACTGAAATCTCAAACTGATTTGGAAAATGTCACAAATGAATTAGAAATTTTGAAATCTGATTTAGTAATTGCTGAAAATGAATTGTCACACGCATTAGATCAAATTAATATTGATATTGAAGCTCAAGAATTAAAAGTCAAAGTACAGAATGATGATTTAAAAGCTGTAGAATCTAACGTGGTTTTTGTGACTAACAAATTAGAATTGACTAAAAACTTAAGAGAGTCTGAAGTTAGAAAAGCTCAAGTTAGTTTCGATCAATCTAAGGAAAACTTAAAAAATTCAAAAATTTATGCTCCTTTTGATGGCGTGTTGACCATGGCAGTAATTAATGAAGGATCATCTGTAGTAGCAGGTCAAATTATTGCTCAAATTTCTTCATTTGATGAAATGCAATTTGAAGGTAATGTCTCTGAGTCAGATGTGTTACTAATTCAAGAAGGAATGTCATCTGAAATAGAAATAGATGCTGATCAAAGCTTAAAAGTTTTTGGTGAAGTAGCACATGTATCTCCTAAGTCACTAACTGATCAAGGGTTGATTACTTTTCCAATTGAAATTCCGATTGATATACCTACGGATATTTTATTAAAGGAAGGAATGTCTGCAGTTGCTGAAGTTGTGTTATACAAAGAAATAGATAGAGTTTTAGTCCCTCTAGATTCAGTAGAAACAAGTGATGGTATAAGCAGAATTAATGTTTATACAAATGAAACGATTGAGGAAAGAATCGTAGAATTAGGCGGAAATGACGATTTCTGGGTGTCTATATTATCTGGGATAGAGGCTGGGGATAAGATTGTAATTGAGAGTGCTTTAACAGGTACTGAAGAATTTGAAATTGACTGGGAAGACTAAATGGGTTTATCCAATTCGTTAATTCATCTTAGGCAAGTCAAAAAACTTTATTCTATAGGCGAAATTGAAGTTGCAGCTTTAGATGGGGTTGATTTAGAAATACAATCAGGTGAATTTATTTCTATTACTGGGCCGTCAGGCTCGGGTAAATCTACATTGATGAACATGCTTGGATGTTTAGATGTTCCTACTACAGGAGAATTTTATTTAGATGGTAATGATGTCAGTAAGCTTTCTGATGGTGGCTTAGCAAAAATCAGGAATCAAATGATTGGATTTGTTTTTCAGACATACAATCTTTTACCTAAGCTTACCGCGTTACAGAATGTGGAATTACCACTTGTTTATGGAAACGTATCAAGAAGAAAAGAAAATGCTTTGAATGCACTAGAGTTAGTGGGGCTTGGTGATCGAGTTAAACATTTACCAACAGAACTTTCTGGAGGTCAACAGCAGAGAGTTGGAATTGCTAGAGCGCTAGCAACTAACCCTTCAATTTTATTGGCAGATGAGCCTACAGGTAATTTAGATTCATCATCTACAGAAGAGATTATGAAATTGATTGAAGAATTAAACCAAACACAAAATATTACAGTAGTTCTAGTAACTCATGAGAATGAGATTGCGGAAAGAGCAAAAAGATCTGTACATATAGTTGACGGAAAAATTGTTAATGATGTTTTGATAGAGGCTGGTACATGAAGTTTATTACAATTTTTCGAATGGCATTATCATCTTTGGGTAACAATAAATTAAGATCTGCTTTGGCATTATTGGGCATTGTGATTGGAATCACTGCAGTAATATCCCTAATGTCTATAGGTAAAGGGATTCAGGCTTTTATAGTCGATAGTTTAGAAAGTCAGGGATCTAATCTTGTGATGTTAATTCCTAAAGAACCAGAAAAAGAAAATGAGAAGTGGAATTTTTTTAATCTTTCTGATGTTGATGCTTTAAAAGATAAAGAAAATGCACCATCTATTATGAATGCTGTGGCTGAAAAAAGTTGGTCTGGCAAAATAGTATTAGGGGTCAAAAGTATTAATTCCACTGTCTTGGGAATTACTGACGGCTATTATGATGTCAGCAATTTAGATCTAGGATTTGGAATTTTTATTACAGAAACTCACCAAGAAGATGTTAGGAAAGTTATTGTGATCGGTACACGAATTGTTGAGAAGTTGTTTGACAACCAAAATCCCATTGGCCAACAAGTTAGAGTTTTGAATCATAGATTTACTGTTGTGGGAGTTATGGATGAACAAGACAATCCAGGATGGGGAGTTGATCCAAATAAAACTGCATACATTCCAATTACTACAATGTATGAGACATTATCACCCTTTCGGCCTTATGGGGAAGTAGAAAAAGAGGTCGATTGGATCAAGGTTAAAGCAGTAAGCTTTGAGAATGTTCCTATGGCAATGGCGGAAACTGCAAAAATTATGAGGTTTCAAAACAGAATTGCAGTTGGAGAAGATGATGATTTTATAGTGACTAATCAACAAGAAATTTTAAATAGTTTGCAAACTATTATCAATGCAATTATTTTCTTTTTGACAAGTATTGCAGCTATATCTCTTTTAGTTGGCGGTATAGGGATTATGAATATAATGTTAGTTTCTGTGACTGAACGTACTCGTGAAATAGGGATCAGAAAGGCGTTAGGCGCTAAAAGATCCGACATACTTTATCAATTTGTGGTTGAAGCAATATTATTAACAGGCACTGGAGGTGTTCTTGGTATTGCATTGGGGTACGGGGTTTCAGTAGCTCTTGATGGGATACCTTTGGAAATGGTGAAAATTTAGAGACTGCATTTACTCTAGATATCGCTCTTTTAGCATTGGGAGTTTCTGCTGCTATAGGGCTGTTTTTTTGGGATATTTCCTGCTTACCGTGCAGCAAAACTTCATCCAATAGAAGCCTTAAGATATCAATAAATATATGTTAATGAATCAAGAAAAATTTAAGAAGTTAATTAGTGATCAATCCGATTTGTCTAAATTTGATTTCACTGATTTGCGCTTAAAAAATCTAGAGATTTCTAGCTTGGATTTGAGATATGTGTCTTTTGTGGGTTCTAGTTTTGAAAATGTTAAGTTTGAAAATTGTGATTTGGGTGGAGCAGATTTTACGTCTTCTGAATTATCTAAAGTAACTTTTGATTCTATAGATTTAAGGTGGAGTGTGTTTGAGTTGTCTAGTTTGATTAGTGTGAATTTTAAAAAAATTAATGGTTTGGAAATAAATTTTAAAAAATCTAATTTACAAGCTGTAAATTTTAATGTTTCAGACATGAGAAGATGTAAATTTAATTATTCAAATTTGATTGGGGTAGATTTTGTAGATTGTAATTTAGCACAAAGTGAATTTACGAATTGTGAGAAAACATCTGTAGGTTTTAACGATTCAAACTTGTATAGAGTGAAATGTTAGGACATAAAGAGTTTGATTTGTGCGTGAGGGAAATCAATTGACAAAATAGCGTTTCGTTCTTTTTGTAGAGTTTTTTCGTAAGATTCGTAATTATTATCTTCTTCATCTAACGTGTGAGGACAATCTTTGCGTTTTTCTAAGTGAGGACACAGATGGATATCTTGCTGATAATCCCAAAAACCTACCATTTTCATTGGAATAAACATGGTTTCAGCCACTATACGCAAGTCTGACATTATCTCAGTAGGGCGATATTCCCCAGATGACTCTACATTAAATGTGATTTCATGCATTCATGATTCCTTAAAATGGTCCCAACCTTTTTGAGAAAATTTTATTTTATTATTCGCATTATCTATTAAAGATATTTTAGGATCAGATGGGTTTGTAATTTGGCCAATAATTGTTAGTTTAGATGATGTATGTTTTTGGATTTTGTTTATTTTATTTTTTGTTCCAGTAAATAGAAGTTGATAATCTTCTCCTCCTGA
>QCNV01000027.1 GCA_003213095.1 SAR202 cluster bacterium AG-426-M11
TAGAGTGTTAGAGGTGAAAATGGCTAAGAAAGGCAAGAAGACAGCTGTTAGGCAGTCCCAATTAAATTCAAGAAAAAGAAAGAAATCAAAAAATTTACAAGTAGTTGATTCAAGAGTTTCTGATCCAATTCTCCATTCTGAAGAAATTATAAGTACAGACTCAGAGAGTGATTCATCTCATGTAGAAAACGTACGCAAGACAGATGATCGTAAGCCTGTAAAGTCCTCATCTCAAAATGCTGCTGCCCTTTCATATCCATATTTGAATAGAGAATTGATTCAAATAGGGCTTACTTCATTAGCAGTTGTTGCAGTATTAGTTGGTTTAAATTTTACTGTTTTTAGTTAACTCGAATGAGTATCCCTGATTTTCTTAATCAGCTTTCTAATATTCCTACTACTCCCGGCGTATATTTGATGTTTGGAACATCTAAAGAAGTCTTATACGTTGGTAAAGCACTTAATTTAAGAACTAGATTGAGATCATATTTTGTTCCTAAGCATGAAAATCCTAAGACTAGAATGTTAGTTGGATTTATAAATGATTTTGAGGTCATTCTTACTGAAACAGAGCAGGAAGCATTGATATTAGAATGCAATTTAATTAAGGAATATCAGCCCAGATTTAATTCAAGATTAAAGGATGATAAAACCTACCCTTTTATTAAAATTGATACAAGTGAAAAATTCCCTCAAATTTACATTACTAGAAATGTACAAAGAGGCGATGGTGCTAAATATTTTGGTCCTTATGCTAGTGCTACAAGTGTAAGGAAAACATTAGGTTTGTTGAAAAAATTGTTCCCGTATAGAAGTTGTACGAAAAATATTACTGGTACCGATGATAGAGCTTGCCTAGATTTTCATATCAATCGTTGTATAGGTCCTTGTATAGGGGCTGCTGACGAATTTCAATACCAAGAGGTTATCAATCAAGTCGAAATGTTTTTACGCGGACAAACTAAACAAATTTTGACTCAATTAAATATCAAAATGTTAGGTTTTGCAGAAGATCTCGAGTTTGAAAAAGCATCTATGATTAGAGACCAAATAAATGCAATTGGTAGTGTTCAGGAAAAACAAAAAGTATTGTCTGCTGATAAAGATGATATGGATGTAATTGCTTTAGAACAAAAAAATCAAGAAGCTTGGGTGGAAATTTTTTTTATTAGAAGTGGAAAATTGGTAGGAAGAGATCATTATCTTATGAACGTTGGGATTAATGATGAAATGAAAGATGTGTTGTTAGCCTTTTTGAAACAATTTTATGAAGTTAGTTTAGATGTCCCTAAAACTATTCTTATACAATTTGAATTAGGCCTGCAAGAGGATGAGATTTTACAGTTTTTGACAGTAAAACGAGGTGCAAAAGTCTCCTTAATTACACCCAAGAGAGGACCTCGAAAACAAATGATGAACATGGTTTCGCAAAATGCAGTACAAGGTATGACTAGCTTGCATTTGGAGAAAAGAAATCAAATAGATCAAAATATTATTGCTTTAGATGAAATTCAAGAAGCATTAAGTTTGCCTAGATTTCCTAAAAGGATTGAATGTTATGACATTTCAAATATTCAAGGAACAAATCCTGTAGGCAGTATGATAGTTTTTGAAAATGGAAAACCTAAGAAATCTGATTATAGGAAATTTCAAATTAAAAATGTATTAGGCGTTGATGATTATATGATGATGCGAGAAATGTTGGGTCGTAGATTAAAGAGATTAAAAGATGATCAGTCTTCAGGAAATTGGAAACAAGTTCCTGATTTAATATTAATAGATGGAGGGAAGGGTCATTTAGCTGCGGTACTTCAGGTATTTCTTGAGGGAGGGTTTTATGATGAAATTCAAACAGGACCTTGGGTTTTCCAAATAGAATCATTCAGGCTAGCTTGGCACGGTTTATTTAGTGCTATAGGAGTTCTTTCCGCAATATTTTTAATTTCTAGATGGGGAAAACCATATGGAATCAATCCTGATGACATTTATTCAATTGCTACTTGGACTATATTGCCAGGTATTATTGGCGCACGTTTAGTATATGTTGTAGAT
This sequence comes from SAR202 cluster bacterium AG-426-M11, assembly GCA_003213095.1. GTDB lineage: Bacteria > Chloroflexota > Dehalococcoidia > Lucifugimonadales > UBA826 > AG-426-M11. The sequence goes on from QCNV01000027.1 coordinate 2,053, forward strand.
AATTGGAATTATTATGGAAATCATTTATTTGAAATTTTCGCAATTTGGTCTGGAGGTATAGGTTTATTAGGAGGAGTTATTGGTGGGTTCATTGGAGGAACTTTATATGCAATATTAACTAAAAAGCCCGCATTGTTAATTGCAGACATTACTGCTCCAGCTTTATTTTTCGGACAAGCAATAGGAAGATTAGGTGATATCGCAAATGGGGAACATTGCGCTAAATCCACTAGTATGTTTTTCGGATATATTTGGAACCATGCAGAAAGCGCAGCTGTTTATTGTTCAAATGGAATAGGGTCATCAGTACATCCTGTTATAGCATATGAAATTTTCTGGAACATGCTAGGCATATTTGTAGTCTGGAAATTAGCAAACAGACTTAGGCCTGCAGGTATGATTATGTTAACTTATTTTACATTTTACGGATTTGGTAGATTCTTCATTCAATTTTTACGTGAAGATGGAGAACTTGCTTTTGGACTTCAACAATCCCATTACGTATCAATCTCGATGATTACTATCAGCATAATGATATTGTTGTGGAAGGCTAGGATAGGGGACTACGATGAAATTTTAGAAGAGCGTATCAAATCTCTACCTGCAAAAACTCGTGCTGAGCGTCGAAGACAGTGAGAACTAACTAGTTAACCTGAAATCATCTACAATCAACTCTAGGTTTTCTTTTCCATTCCAAAAATTTATAGCGGGCTTGAACACAACATCTACAAACTCACCGTTCTTAATTTCTAGAACTCTGTTCCCCTGCCTAAATGCTATGGCATCAAAAACTCTACCTTCAAACATCAAAGTCATTTTAAGATGTTTTTTATCATTACCTACTTGCCTAAAGTCGATTATTTCAAATTTTTTAGTAATAAATGTTGGTTCAGGGTTTCCTTTGCCATATGGCTCTAAAGATTCAAGAAAACCTAAAGTTTCAGATGTTAACCATAACGGTGAAATTTCAGCATCAACTATTAAAGTAGGGCCTTTAGATACATTCGAAAGAAACTCAAAAGAAACATCATTAAATTTTTCACGAAAATCTTTAAGTAAATCTCTCTTTATAGAAAATCCTGCAGCCATTGGATGCCCTCCAAATTTTTCAAAAAATGGCTTGCACAAATCTAATACTTGAATCAAATTAAAATCAGGAATACTTCTTGCACTAGCCCTTAAAATTTCTCCGGAACCCGACACTGCAATAACAGGCTTATAAAATTCTTCAGCCAATCTTCCGGCTATCAATCCTAAAATCCCGGGATTCCAATGAGGTTTACCAACAAAAATTACAGACTCATCTTGAGATTTGATTTGTGCATAAGCTTCATTCATAGCAGTTTCAGTAACAACTTGTCTCTGCTTATTTAGTTCTTCTATTTCATTTGAAAAAATTTTAGCTTCTTCCGAGTTCTTACTTAAAATTAAATCAAGGCTCAATCTTGCATGCGATAATCTACCAGGGGCATTAATTCGTGGAATCAAACCAAAAGACATGTCTTGTGTGGAAATTCTCCTTTTTTGTAGGCCTGCCACACGAATTAATTCATCAATTCCAATAATTTCATGAGATCTTAACAATTGAAGACCTTTGTGGGCTAACAATCTGTTCTCCCCAAGCATCAACCCAACATCAGACAAAGTTCCAAATGCTGAAAAAACATAAATTTCGGGTGGTAATTCCATATTAAGGTATGAGTACAAAGCTTCAACAATTTTAAATGCTGTCCCAACTCCAGTTAAGTGCTGAAATGGATATTGTGATCCTAAAAGAGATGGATTAATTACCCCAAATGCATCTGGGACTACATCGACGCTTGTATGGTGATCAGAAATTATTGTTTCCATATTCAGTTTATTAGCCAAATCAATTTCTTCTATTGAAGAGATTCCACAATCTACAGTTATGATCAAAGAAACTCCACGATCTTTAAAAAATTCTATTGAATTTAAACTTACCCCGTGTCCCTCATCGACTCTGTGAGGTATGTACGGAAAAACTATAGATCCTAGTGACTGCAAAGCAAAGGTCAATACTGCTGTACCTGATAATCCATCAGTATCAAAATCCCCAAAAATTCCAATAATTTCCCTGTTATCTAGAGCTTGAGACAATCTTTTAACAACTTTTTCCATGTCTTCAAACAAAAAAGGATCATTTGTAGATTGATCTTGAGGAAATAAAAACTCCTGCAACTTTTCAGGAGAATCAATTCCTCTGTTGTATAAAATTGTTGATTCTATATTTGGAAGAGATAATGCGCTTTCAACAGAATCAGAAACACGATCAGCAATATTCCATTTTTGGTATTTCAAAAAAAACTCTTCAAACGCTTTTAAAAATCAAAGAAGCATTGTGCCCACCAAAACCAAATGAGTTACTCATAACAGTTTCAATTTTTTGTTGCTTAAATTTATTTGGAGTGTAATCCAAGTCACAATCAGGATCAGAATTTTCTAAATTAATAGTAGGTGGAATAGTTTCATTTTTAATTGCCATTACTGAAATTACTGCTTCTAATGCTCCGCTAGCTCCCAATAAATGACCAGTCATAGACTTAGTAGAACTTACAGGAATTTTATATGCGCTTTCACCGAAAACAGATTTCATAGCCATAGTTTCAAACTTATCATTTAGAGGTGTAGAAGTTCCATGAGCATTAATATATTCAATTTCTTCAGGTTGAATTGAAGCTAATTTCAGTGCCTTATTCATTGCTCGTGCACCACCTTCACCTTCAGGGCCTGGCTGTGTAATATGATGAGCGTCAGCAGTAGCACCATAACCTACTATTTCAGCTATAGGCACGCCACCTCTAGCTTCCATAAATGATTGGCTTTCTATTACCAAAACACCAGAACCTTCGCCAAGTACAAAACCGTCTCTTTCAGAATCAAAAGGTCTTGAGGCAGATTTTGGATCGTCATTTCTTTTTGATAAAGCCTGACATGCATTGAATCCTGCAACTCCAATTCTACAAATTGCAGCTTCAGCTCCTCCCGTAATAGCAGCTCTAACATCCCCTCTCCTAATAGCTTCAAAGGCCATTCCAATTGAATCAGCTCCACTAGCACAGGCAGAAACAGTGCAGTAATTTGCGCCTTTTGCACCTGTTAACATAGAAATTTGACCAGAAGCCATATCAGGTAACATCATTGGAACCAAAAAAGGGCTAATCCTATTTGGACCGCGACTATTTAATACACCAATTTGATCAGAAAGTGTAATGATTCCACCAATGCCACTAGCAACCATCACTGAAACATCTGAAGCGTTTGCATCGTCTATTACTAATCCACTCATTTCTACAGCCTGCAATGCAGCAGCAGATCCTAATTGAACAAACCTATCCATTCTTTTGGCTTGTTTTTTACCCACAAAAGGATCCGGATCAAAATTATCTACTTCTGCTGCAAAAATTGTCTCTAACCCATCAGTATCAAAAGAGCTTATATAATCGACTCCACTTTTCCCATCCAACAAACTAGTCCACGTAGAATCACTATCTAAACCTATGGGGCTCACAGCAGAATAACCAGTAATAAAAACTCTTTCTAACATTTCGACTCCGTTAATTAATATGTTTAAATCAAGCCGATTATAACAGCATATTAAATCATTGCAGATCAGCTTCTGCATTATTTTCAGAAAGCATAAAACGAACCAAAGTACCATAAAATTCTTTGATTGAATCACCTAAAATAAAATTTCGTGTAAGATTTTTTAGGTTGGCTTTAATTGTTATTTCAGGTAAGTAATCATATTCTCCAGTTTTTAAGTAAATTGCTATTTCTTTATTTTTGCTCCATCTCATTGTCCATAAACAATAGAAAGAAAGTGTTTCAAATTCAGTGGAATCAGCTCCTCTTAAAACCTCAATTTCAGAATCTTTTAAATCATGTTTTTCGGAAAATAATTCGAAAAACCCTAAAATCAATCTATCTATTTGATCAGCCTCATACCATAGTTCACTTACAATTAATTCTGTATCTATAATTGTTTTTTGAAATTGGATTTGTTTTAAAAACTGAGATGATTCTTTTCTGTAAGACTCAATTGATACAGACTTTTCAACAAAATCTAACAAAACATCCTGATTAATTTCTTTTTCAAAAAACATATATAAATATTCCAAATTATAAAGATATAATTAATGCATTATAAACTTAGGATTCCTATGACACTATTAAATAAACAATCTAAAGTCAGCATTGAAACTCATGGATGCAAACTAAACCAATCTGACTCATTAAGTTTATCAATTGAATTATCAAAAAACGGATATGTTATCAGCGAAGAAAAAGATGACTGTGATATTTTTATTTTAAACACATGCACTGTAACTCATGTAGCCGATAAAAAAGGTAGACAAGCGGCTCGTTCATTTAAAAGCAAAAACCCAAATTCATTAGTAATAGTGACGGGATGTTACGCACAAAGAGCAAAAGAAGAACTAGAATCTTTACCAGAAATAGATTTAGTTTTTGGAAATGAATCTAAACCCGAAATAGTAAATTCAATTAATTCCATTTTATCAATCTCAACTGATGACCCTCTTCAAATAAATAATATTGACCAATTAAATATCAGCAGAAACAGAGCAATGATCAAAATTCAGGAGGGATGTAATCAAGTTTGTGCTTACTGTATTGTACCTAAAGTTAGAGGAAGAGAAAAAAGTGTTCACGTAAATACACTAATAGAACAAATCAAAAAGTATGAAAATCTTGGATTCCAAGAAATTGTTATGACTGGCACACAATTAGGGTCATATGGATTTGATTTAGAAAATATGAATCTCACAAAAATGCTAAAAAAAGTTTTAGAGAACACAACAATTCCGAGAATTAGAGTTTCTTCTCTACAACCACAAGAAATTTCTAATGAATTACTTGAAATATGGGATAACGAAAGATTATGCCAGCATTTCCATATACCTATGCAAAGTGGAAGTAATCAAATCTTAAAACAAATGAGAAGAAGGTATACCTCTGAGGAGTTCATCAAAGCTATAGATCTTATTAATCATAATTTTGAAAATGCTTCAATTACTACAGATGTAATTGTAGGATTTCCAAATGAAACCGATCATGATTTTCTGCTATCTAAAAATCTAAGTACATACTCCAAATTTTCAGATATGCATATATTTAAATTTTCAAAACGACCAAATACTTCTGCTTACTATTTATACGATGATGTAGATAACTTCACTAAAAATTTACGATCAAGTGAACTAACAGAAATCAGGTTAGAAATGTTTAAAAATTTCCGTCAAAGCCAAGATCTATTACAAGAAGAGGTTTTATGGGAAAACTACAATGATCAAACAAAATCAATATATGGACTCACCAAAAATTATATCCGAGTAGAAAAAAAAACAACTTCACCACAACCAAATTCAATTCAAAAAGTAAAATTATCTTTCAATGCCTCTAACTCACCACATTTTATCTCTGCAAAAGAAATTAAACCTTAAATTCGTTCACTGCTTTATCAATTGCTTGAATAGTAATTTTTAAATCATCATCATTATGCTCAGAAGAAAAATAGAACTTACTACCACCTTTAAGAACTCCTGAATTCAAAAGTGACTTATTAAACTTTTCTAATAAACCTGCATCAGCAGATAGTGTGGATCTATAATCAATGATTTGCGTCTTGGAATCACAAAAAAATATGTCAAAAAGAACATCTTCTCCCTGTACAACACATTCAATACCCTCAGATAAAAACCTCTGTTCCAGATAAGATTTAATGGTATTACCATAGCTGAACATTTTTTGGTAAGTACCTTCTTCTTTCAAAATTGCCAAAGTCTCTAATCCTGCTGCACAAGCTATTGGATTCCCGCTCAGAGTGCCTACTTGAGGCAAGAAAGAATCTGCTTCTGCCAAATCTTTATCTAAATTCAACATGTATTTATTTTTGCCAGCTACTGCAGTTAACGGAAAACCACCGCCTATAGCTTTTCCTAAAGTACACAAATCAGGAGTTACTCCATAAAATTCTTGAGCTCCTCCATATGCAAGCCTAAACCCAGTAACTGTCTCATCAAATATTAGAGGAATTTCAAAATTGTCAGCTATTTGCCTTAACCCCTGTAAAAACCCTGGGATAGGCGGTATCAATCTTTGAAGTGGTTCAACAATGATTCCACCAATCTCAGAACAATGTTCAGAAACTATATTTTGTGTAGTTTCTAAATCATTAAACGGAGCTACTAAGACTTCGGATTGCAATGATTTCGGAATTCCTGCTGAATCTGGCTCAGCAAGAGGAAATTCATTCAATGATTTTGGATACATGCTCATTAAAGCATAATCATTCATACCGTGATATCCACCTTCAAATTTCAAAATCTTATCTTTTTTTGTAAAAGCTCTCGCTAATCTCATAGCATATAAAGTAGCCTCAGAGCCCGTACTGCAGTATCTAATTTTCTCGGCACATGGAACAGCAGAAATAATTTCTTCAGCTAAAAGAATTGATAGATCGTTTGTAATAAAAAATGTACTACCTTTTGACACTTGATTAATTACAACTTCATTTACTCTAGGGTTAGCATGCCCTACAATCATAGGCCCAGAACCAAGCAAATAATCCACATATTCATATCCATTTTGATCCCACACTCTACTGCCATTTCCTTTAGATATGACTAGATCATAATTAACATTTCCCAAATTCCCCTGAGGAAATACTTGAGAAGCTCTATTTAAAATGTTTTCTTGTTCAGACATAACATACTCTCTTATAAATTAATTTTTATATTGTCATAATTTAGACGAATATGATAGATTCTAATTTCTCAAAAAAAATCACAGAGAAATTTATGGTAAATAATTCTTCAGCAAAATGGACATTTATTACTAATCATGGATTGGTATTAAGTTATATATTTCATAACTCCACGAGTACAGCAAGAGAAATTGCAAATTACATAGGAGTTACTGAAAGAACCACACATAAAATCATTTCAGACCTTGAAGATGCAGGATACATTGTTCGTCAAAAAACTGGAAGAAGAAACTACTATATCGTGGATCCTCAGCTTCCATTAAGACATCATACTAAAACAGATATTATGGTAGAAGATTTATTGGAATCATTGACTAAAGAATCTAACTAGTAAATTACTTAATCTCGTTGACCTCTTATAAGCCCAATGCTAGACTTTTCTCTTCTATGGTGAGCGTGGCCAAGTAGGTTAAGGCGCCAGGTTGTGGCCCTGGAGATCGAGGGTTCGAATCCCTTCGCTCACCCCATGATATCTGTGCATCAGGAGATTGAATGCCAAATAATATACCTCTCAAAAATATAATTAGAAAAGGTGACGATAATGGAGACGGATGGGTAATTCAATTAGAAACAGATAAGGGTAGGGCAGTTTACGGAATTGCTGTAGCTCAATCATCCTCCGGAAGAACAGGTCCAACATGGTCATACGTGTTTGAAAATGACGGATTTACAGTTGTAGACTTAGGAACCCCCGGATCGTTTGATAATTTTGTGGATGGATACTCACAACTACCCTTAAATTTAAACGAAATTCAAAGAGTAATTTTCACGCATGGACACTCTGATCATGATGGAACCGCTCATGAATTCAGTAGCCTTTATAAGGCTGAGATATGGGCTCACAAAACATACTCTTCTCTTAAAAAATATAAAATATGGGAAATACAAGATAGAGAGTCGTCTGTACTTCAAAAAGAATTAATGAGAATTTCATCCATATTAATTTCTGATTCAGACAAATTTTCTAGATGGAATCAATATTCTGATTACTACGCAAATAAAGGCAAAACTTCAGTTTCTAAAGACTTGTCGAATCAAGAAATATTTAAAGATCTTCAAATCATAGAAACACCCGGACACTCACCTGACCAAATAGTGTTACTTCTAGATAATTTCATGTTTACTGGAGACCATATACTGCCAGAAATAACCCCACATCCTACATCAAATACAATCATACAAAAAAAAATATCAAATTCCTTACCATGTTTTTTGAAAGACACATCACCATGGTTTGGATTAGGTACGTACTTAAACTCTTTATCTACAACGATGAAACTTGGAAACAAGTATTCAATCCTTCCTGCCCACAGATTGCACAACAAAGGTGAATTTAATTGGATAGACCAATCAAGAGGATTAGAAATTATCTCTCACCATGAGAAAAGATTAAATAGAATAATTCATAGACTAAACTCTAACTCTGATTCTTTGGAAGATCTAACAAGAGGAATTTTTGAAAAAAGTAAATTGTTAGGAGCAAACATTTTTGCTGCTATGTCAGAAATTGTAGCTCATTTAGAATTTCTAGAGGAGTGTAATGATATAAAAGTTTCAAATTCAGGGAAAATTAACGTCACAGGTAACGGAATTAACTACATAAAAAAATTAGAACAGCTTAGGTCTGTATAATATAACAAATTGCGCCTGTAGCTCAGCGGATAGAGCACTGGTCTTCGGAACCAGGTGTCGGGGGTTCGAATCCCTCCAGGCGTGCCAATCAAACCTTAATAAGATCATAAATGAAATTTGCCTGATCAATCAGATCATCAATATTTTTCCCCGTAAAAATTATGTGACCTAATTTTCTTTTATGCTTAATTTGATCTTTGCCGTACATATATAGCTTCGCATTAGTTTTATCAAACAATTCATTTATAGAATGAAATTTGACAAGATTTTCCATTTCAAATCCCAAAACATTCAACATTACTACAGACGTAAGTGGTGCAGGATCAGAAAATGGAAGTCCACACAAAACTCTTACCTGCATCTCATATTGAGAAACAGAAAAAGCATCGATAGTAAGATGCCCCGAGTTATGAGGACGTGGAGCAATCTCATTCACTAGAACTATATCATCATCAACAACAAACATTTCTACACAAAAAACACCAGGATCATCCAATGCTACAACAACTTTCTCAGCTATTTTTTTTGCGTTTAATTGGGTTTTTAATGGTACTCTAGGCGGATACACACTCATCCTCAATATATTTTCTGAGTGAGAATTTTCAATAACTGGAAATGAAACTACATTATCTGACCCGTCAGAAACGACAATTACGGATATTTCACATAAATATTTAACTCTTCTCTCAACCACCCAAGGCCCTGTAGTGAGGTCGGGTTTTATTAATTGAAGGTCACGCAAATGATTTACATTCCACTGGCCATGCCCGTCGTAACCCATAGTTGCTGTCTTAATAACCCAAGGGGTATCAAATGTAACTTTGGCAAATTCATCAAAAGAGTTAACAGGTAAATATTCCGTTAAGGGAATATTGTTATTAGACAAAAAAGCTTTTTCAGTAATTCTATTTTGTGCCAATGCTAAAGATTTGCTGGTAGGCTTAACTATAGACTTGTTTTCCAAAAAATGAACCAACTCTGAAGGGACATTTTCCCATTCTAGAGATACAGCTTCAACATTTTTTAAAAATTCATCAGCAGAATCAAAATCTAAAAAATCAGCATTCAATGATTTCTCTGCAAATCTTTTAGCTGGTGCTTTATCACTAGGATCCCATACAACGACCTTATATCCCATTCGTATAGCAGCCTCAGTGAAAAATCCTCCTAATTGTCCTCCACCAAGCATGCCCAAAGTTGAACCGGGTAATACAGTACTGTGAGATTTCATCATTCAAATCCCTTAGCACTAGGGTTTTTTAAAACCTTATCCCTCATATCTTGTTTCCATTCTTTTACACATTCTCTAAGTTCAAGATCAGAAACTGATAATATTTCAGCCGCAAGTATAGCAGCATTCTCTGATCCTCCTATTGCAACAGTAGCCACCGGAACCCCCCTAGGCATTTGAACTATGGACAACAATGAATCCATTCCCTTTAAATGTTCTAACGCAATTGGAACACCTATTACAGGTATGACAGTTTTTGCAGCTAACATTCCAGGCAGATGTGCAGATCCTCCAGCACCTGCAATAATTACTTGAATACCCCTAGATTCAGCAGTTTCCGCATACTCAAACATCCAATCAGGAGTCCTATGGGCTGATACCACTCTTAATTCATTAGGAATACCTAAGTCATTTAAAATTTTCACTCCTTTCTCTAAAACTGGAAAATCTGACGTGCTACCGCCTAAAACAGCAACTCTTGGAGAATTTGATTGATTTTTATTTGCCATATTCATCTCCATATTTATTGTGGATTCATAATAATTCTGTTCAACAAAGTTTTTCAATGCTCAGGAGTATTGTAGAATTTGTGTCTATGGATAAACAGATATCAAAATACTCCTTACCTATACCTAAGTTATCAGGGATGTTTATCTCTGACACTTACCATCATAAATTAAAATCTCAATTGACTAGCATTATTCAAGACACTTTTTCTAAGCAGGAGTATATACCTATAGACTGCCCTATACTCGAACCAACTGAGCTTTATGAAAGAAAAGCAGGTGGAGAAATATCAAA
>QCNV01000028.1 GCA_003213095.1 SAR202 cluster bacterium AG-426-M11
AAGTTCTGCAAAAATCATTCAAATAGATCCCGACGGAGCAATCATTGGAAGAAACCGTAAAGTAGATGTCGGAATCACTGGAGATATAGGGAACATAATTCCTCAAATTTTATCTGAATCCAAAAAACACAAATGGAATAATTTACAATGGCTGGAAGAATTAAAAGAAGCCCAAGAAACTCAAAAAAAACAACTTGAAATTAATGCTCAAAACCAAAACCCAATGCATGCGTCTTTCGTTCACAAAACTGTAAGTGAAATTTTGACAGATGAAGACATTTTAGTTTTTGATGGTGGAGATTTTTGTCACTTTGGTAGAGCATTTCATCAAGCTAACTCGCCAAAATCTTGGTGGTATTTACCAACATCAGGAATGTTAGGTCAAGCAATCCCAACAGCTTTGGCAGCAAAAATTGCCCACCCAAACAAACGCGTATTCATGTTTTCAGGAGATGGGGCATTTGGATTTAATGGTTTCGAATATGACACTGCAGTTAGACATGATTTACCGTTCATAGGAATAATGGGAAATGACTCTACTTGGGGAATTGATAAGCACATTCAGGAAAAAGTATTCGGTAAAACTGTAGCAACAAAATTATTGCCATCTAGATACGATCAAGTAGTTTCTGGATTAGGTGGATATTCTGAATATGTCACAGAATCAAGCGAGCTAAAAAACGCATTAAATAGAGCTATCAATCAACAGCTTCCGTCTTTACTAAATGTGCAAATATCTAATTCTATCAGTCCAAGAGCAGAAGCTGCTGTTACTAAATGGAAAAGTCACACTCTCGAACCAATGTAAATTTTTAACATTTCAAATGCTATAGAGTAAAAGAGTAGACAAAGGAAACATAATGGGAGCATTAGTATCAAATAAAGAAATAGAATCTCCGATTAAATTAGTCAGTGTTACCGCTGATGCAGAGCAACACATGGCATATGTTGCTAGAGTCAGTAATCCTAAAAATCAAAATAATGATAAATTTGCAGGATTACTCAAATACTGCATTAAGCATGGTCATTGGTCAGTGTTTGAACAAGCATTCATGACAATCGAAATTAACACCACTAGAGGATTAGCTGCTCAAATATTGCGTCATAGATCATTTACATTCCAAGAATTTAGTCAAAGATATGCCGACACAAACCTGTTAGATACTAAAATTGATGTACCAGATCTTCGTAGCCAAGATAATAAAAATAGACAAAACAGTATCGACGATATTCCAGTTTCCAAAAAAGAAAATCTCCAATCTAAAATTGCTACCCATTTTGCTGATGCAATGCATTTATATAACGAACTGATTAAAGAAGGAATAGCAAAAGAATGTGCTAGATTTGTTCTTCCATTAGCAACACCTACACGAATTTACATGACTGGCAATGTAAGATCTTGGATTCATTATATTGATCTGAGATCTGCCAATGGAACTCAAAAAGAGCATATGGATGTAGCTAAAGGAGTTAAGGAAATTTTTATAGAACAATTTCCAAACGTATCAGAAGCTCTAGAATGGATTCAATAATTCGTCTTCCCCTTAAAGCTCATGCTAATATACCCAATTATTTAAACTTTTAAGGAATTCAGATGAAATGGATTAGATATTACAGAGAAAAAAATGTTTATTATGGAATAGTTGATTTACAGAACAAATCCGTAGCAGAAGTTCAAGGAAACCCATTTGAAGACTACGAAACAACTAAAAATGTATCTTTTTCTGATATCAAATTACTTACTCCTTTTGATCCAAAAACTTTCTATGCTGCAGGAACAAACTATGAAGAACATATTCGTAAGGTAGCAGAATTAATAGGAGAAAAACCAAATATTCCTACACAAGCTGATATTGGATACAGAGCAAACAATGCCCTCATAGCTCATGAAGAAACTATAATGATCCCAAAAGATGCTACTGAAAAAGTACAATACGAGGCAGAATTAGTAGTAGTTATAGGTAAAAAAGCTTTCCAAGTAAAAGAATCAGAAGCTTTAAACTTCGTGTTTGGATACTCGATTGGAAATGATGTGAGTGAGAGATCTTGGCAAAAATCAGATCGGACTCTATGGAGAGCAAAAAATTCTGACACCTTCAAGCCAATGGGGCCATGGATAGAAACCGAAGCTGATTTAGATGATATGACCACATCAGTACATGTCAACGGGGAAAAAACTATAGAATTCAAAACTAATCAAATGATATTCGGTGTTGAAAAGTACATACATGAAATAACAAAATACATCACATTATACCCTGGAGATATGATTTGGATGGGAACTGATGGAGAAGGAAAAAATTTAAGTGATGGAGACACCTGTGAAATTACTATCTCAGGAATAGGAACATTAAAAAATTATGTAAAAAAAATCAATTCTTAGGAAATTATGACTTCAATTCAAACAGTTTTAGGCCCTATAGACACTTCAAAACTAGGACAAACTCTATCTCATGAACATGTAATAGTTAGTTCAGGAGGAATCCCGCAAATTTACCCTGAATTTATCAGAAGAGATGAATCAATCAAAAAAGGAATTGCTCGTCTTTCAGAGGCGAAAAAGGAAGGAGTAGACACCATAGTTGATGTCACAACCTTAGACTTAGGTCGTGATATCAGATTAATTGAAACAGTTTCAAGAGAATCTGGAGTTAACATAATTTGCGCAACAGGTACTTGGAGAGATATACCCAGAGCTTTCTGGAACAGTACACCTGATGCAGTGGCTGGTTTATACATCAGAGAAATAAATGAAGGCATTGAAGGTACTGGAATTAAAGCGGGAATAATCAAAGTAGCAAATGACAAAGGTGGTGTGACGAGAGAAGGAGAAGTCATCTTACGTGCTGCAGCTAGAGCATCAAAATCCACAAATACACCTATATCTGCACATACATGGGCACCTGAACGTGTTGGTGAACAACAAATCAGAATTTTTGAAGACGAAAAAGTGGATTTGAATAAAGTTTATATAGGTCATAGTAACGATACAACTGATGTTTTTTATCTAGAAGGATTGATGGATAAAGGAGCATGGGTGGGATTAGACAGATACCCCGGTGGAAGAGAAATCGGCACCCCAAAATGGGAAGAAAGAACAGAAACGCTGATGAAACTGATTTACGATGGCTATGGTAAAAAAGTCATGATCGGACACGACTGGTCTGTAACTTTAAACATAGCCTCAGATGAAAATTCATCAAGCAGAAATAAATATAATCCAGATGATTACTTATTTATTCACAGAAAGGTAATTCCCTATTTGAAAAAATTAGGCGCAACCAATGAACAAATAGACGACATATTGATTTATAACCCAAAACGCTTTTTTGAATCATAAAAAATGGGTCCTTACCATAAGATAAGGACCCTGTTATGTGGAGGCATTCCGAAGAACACCTACCCGAAACGCCTCCGACTACTACTATCCAATGTTACTACCCTCCTTTTTTGAGACCCATTTTTAAGCTTTCCCAACACATCACTGTCTCTATTTTAATTATAAACTTTTAGTAGAATAATTACAGCAATGCTTATGTGATTTGTGAGGCAAAATATGTTTACAAAATTCTCAGGAATAATTTTATGGACAGAAAAAATTTCAAATCTCCAAAAATTTTATGAAGATTTATTAGGAATTGAAGCCCATTATGTAAACGAAAAATTTATATCATTCAGATGGAATGATTTTAAATTTAGCATAGGAGAACATTCCAACATAACTAATCAAATCAACCAAGATCCTTATAGATTTATGATCAATTTTGATGTTAATGAAATTAATGAGATTATGAAAAATCTAAAAGTAAAAAACGTTGAGGTTTTGAGAAGCCCAGAAAAAGAACATTGGGGTGGATTTGTAGCCACAATCAAAGACCCTGACGGAAATATCATTCAATTACTTCAACAGCCTTAATCAGTTTTGGGTTCAAACCCTCTTTGTCTCAAGTTGATTGCATCATTTAAATAAACGTTATTTATCAGCTTAACATCCTTATCAGAATTAACGTGAACCATAACTCTGATACACATGGGTTGAGCATCCTCTATAAACATTTCATGGGAACACATTAATGCAACAAATTCCCAACCAATTTTACGTGCAGCAACTGCTGGAAATTGAGTATTCAAATCTTTTGTTGTTGTAAAAAAAGCACTAATAATATCTTCAATATCTAAATCATTAGCACTCACCAGCTCTTCTAGCATTTCTTTAGTGGCTTCCACAATTGAATCTTTAGTATTAGATTCAGCAGTAGTCGCACCTCTAATAGCAATAACTTTTCCCATTTATTTACCTCATTAATTTAATTAGCCAATTTTTTGACAAAATCGACTCCAGCTTTCACTTTTTTATTTTGTTCAGAATTCTGTATCGAATCTAAAAAAGCGCTTCCAACAACTGCACCATCAGAAAATTTAGATATATTCAGAACATCTTCTCTTTTAGAAACTCCAAAGCCTACTAAGACTGGAACATCAGTATATGACTTAATTTTTTTAACTAAAGTTTCGACTCCCAAAGATAAATTTTTTCTAGCTCCAGTTACTCCAGTTAAACTAACACAGTAAATGAACCCTTTAGCCTGTTCACAAGCCTTTTGGATGGTTTCTTCTGTACTAGTGGGAGCTAGCAATGGAATTAAGTGAATACCAGAATTAAAACATTTTTCAGAAATTTGTTTCGATTCTGAAATAGGCAAATCAGGGACTATTAATCCATCCAGTCCCACTTGAGAGCTTTGTAGTAAAAAATCGTCTATACCGTAAGCAAGAAAGGGATTAAAGTATCCCATAAATATTGCAGGAGATTCTGCATTAGATTTTCTAATTAATCCCAAAAGATTAATACACTCAGAAAGCGTAATACCGTTTTGAATAGCTTGAAAATTTGTTTTCTGAATAGTAGGGCCATCAGCAAGCGGGTCACTAAAAGGGACACCGATCTCTAGCATATCAGCACCATTATCTAAAATTTTTAAAGACAAATCTACAAAAGTTTCCCTATCAGGAAATCCCGCAGTTAAATAAGGAACAAGAGCTGAATCGTTATTTTTCTTTAATTTTTCAAATTGAATGTTAATTCTATTTTTCAACATATCACCTTGCGGTAATTGTCTTTAATTTAAGCAAAAGTCGCAACTATACATACAAAAAGATTTTGAATGGAGTGAAGCATGATGCAAGGTAAGAGAGATTTAGACATTAAAAACAATACTGAAATTAATACTGAACTAAAAAACACGGGAATAAATAACCCTACGTCACCATGAACAATACAAAATAAAAAACTAGAAAAAATTACTGCAAAAAATTTCCCTGAAAATTCATTAAATCTTTTGAGGATAAGTCCTCTAAAAAATATTTCTTCAATTACGGGAACCCAAACACAAATTGCAAAAATATTCAAAAATATAAAATTTCCATCGCCCAAAATATATTTAGAAATGTTTGGTAAATATAATATGTGAAAGTTTAAAAAACTGACTATATGAGCATAAATCCAATAAAAGCTCAAATTGAAAAACATAAACAAAAATACGAAAAAATAATTAATTAATTTTACATTCAGAAATAATTGTCTTAAATTTTTCAAATATATGATTGAAAAAACCAACATAAAAATTTGGGGAACTACCAATATCCAAGGATAAAGTTTACTCGGGTAAATCAAATCGGATTCCTCAATAAATATATTCCTGAAAATAAAAATCAGAGAATATGTCAAAATCAATATAGTAGTTATTCCAACTAAAAAGAACAGGTTATTTTGTGTTAACTTTTTAACCACTCAATGTCGCCAAATGTTTGAGAATGAACATTTTTACTTTTATAAATTTCATATTCTGAGATAGACTCTGATAATTCACCATCATCTCCATGACCCGGATAAAATATCGTTTCTTTTGGAAGAGAAAATAATTTTCCTGAAATACTATCAATGATCTGATTTAAATGATCTTCAGATTGAGTTTTACCAGGTCCTCCTGGAAAAAGAGTATCTCCTGAAAATAAATGCCCATCCATATAAAAACAGGTTGAACCTGCGGTGTGTCCAGGAGTAAATAAAACTTGAAGACTCAAGTTTCCAAACAAAATTTCAGACTCATCATTTAAGTCTTCCTTAAAATTATAATCTAATGCATGAGAATCAAAATTAGATATATTTACTGGGACATTAAAAGCATTAATTACTGAATCAAAACCCGCAATATGATCACTATGATTATGAGTAATTAATATTCTTGTCACAATAGTCGTTGATGCTATAGCTATTAAAACGCCTGGATCAGCGGGAGTATCAATTAACACGCTTTGATTGGTTTGAGGGCATATCAACACATAAGAATTGTTATCAAATGGGCCACTTTTGATTTTATGAAATAAAAAATTGGAACTTTTAAAATGAGGCTTCATATTACCCTAATGCTAGAATATTTTAAGAAAGATATTTTCTATTAAACAAAAAAATAACACAAGGCAAAAAATGAACAGTGGAATGAATAAATAAGAAGATTCAATAGGATTCACAATTCAGCTTCAATGTCCTAATCAAAATAGCATTTCATACTCATACATTATCTCTAATAAACCCAACTATACAAGTACAAAGGAATTCAAACATGACTAAAAAATTCAATTTAACAATTACCGAAAACATGAATACATTGGATCTTGAAACAAATCATCTTAGTGGTAAATTATATTTTGTTAAAACTGATCAAAATTGGGTCGCAGAAGACGAATCTATTTACATACACTCACTAATAGGCTTCTTTTCAGATTTTAATAAATTAAATGATTCTGAATCAAAAAACTTAATGCAAAAATGGGGAATGTATTTTCGTACTAAAGAATTGGAATCTAACTTAGACTAGAAATCATCATCAAGGGGCGACTTGTCCGCAATCAATTGAGGAATCCTAGGAGTAAATACAGTATCGTCTCCTGACTCAGTATCATCATCACTCCAATCCTTCAAATCCATTAATTTCCCACCATCATTAATTTCATAAGGAATCATCTGTCCAGAAATATCATTCATCATTTCAATTTTTGCCGGAAAGGAAGACTTTAAAGATTGGGATGGATGTTTAAATGTTTCTCTGATAATAATCTGAATATTATTTTCACTAACATGAGTAATGTTTGCTTGATATTCATTTCCACCAGAAATCATCCTACTCAATCTCATACCTAATTTAGGTTCCAAATTACCTAATTTCGAATTATTTTGATCTGAAATCGAAATACCTCTTTCATTTTGGTTCAAATTTACTTGATGACCAGAAATGAGAGAACTGAAATCAAAACCTGTAGTAATGTTTACCAATTTTGTCACACAAGTTTTTCCGGTTTCCTGAATAAAAGCCTGGCCTAAATTCTGAGATTGTGACCCAATATTAGTTTGGTTTTTAGAAGATTTCTGTAGTCTGTCTATATTTTTTTGAGCAATCTTACTTGTAGGAGAAATAATTAACGCAGATTCAAAAGCAGTCAATGATTCATTTCTATTTCCTCTTTCTAAAAGAGCTTTTCCCAATCTGTTGTAAGCTTCAAGCTCCCAGGGAAATGAATTAATGATCATTTTGTTAGTCTCTATAGCATTGACCCAATCAGATTGCATAGCAAATTCAATAGATTGACGCGTTTGGTCTTTTAAAGATTTTTCTAACATAGATGCATTATGTGAATACAATTGAGCTTCAGAAGTTTTATCTTGTGCAAAACAAATTTTTGATATTAACAAATGCGCTTGAAAATCATTAGGATATTCGTGAATCAAATCTAAAGCTATTTGCTCTGCATCTTCAAAAGACTTGGAATTAAATAAAGCATTAATCTCCAAAAATTTTTCTTTTCTTAAAGCAATTTTATTTGAAAGCTCTTTAATATTCACTTTAATCTCCAAAGATTGTAATAATCCATGGAATTTTGACAGTTGATAGTTACTGAGGCAATGTTTTTTTACACAAAAAAATCACATTTTTAACAATTAGTATTTTTTACTCAAAATTCTAATTCTAGTAAGTAGTACTTCCTTAATGATAGAAAAAGTAGAACTGAACACACGAACCTTGCTATCCAATTGATGGTGCCAAGAAATAGGCATTTCCTCAACATGTAAATTAATTTGTTTACATAGCATCAAAATCTCCACATCAAATCCCCATCCCCAAATTTTTTGCATTTCAAACAATTTTTCTGCTGACTGAGATGTAAAACACTTATACCCACATTGAGTATCTAAATATCCTTTCACAGCAAACATTTGTACAAATAAATTAAATAATCTTCCCATTAATTTCCTTAATAAAGGTTCATCTTGCTTTACTGATTCGTTTAAATTCCTTGAGCCGATTACAACATCACAATTTTGTTGAATACGAATTAAAAAATTTTCAATTTGACCTGGATCCATCGACATATCAGCATCAAACATTAATCTGTAAATTCCGTTTGAATTCAACATTCCATTTTTAACAGCCCACCCTTTTCCTTTATGAGGCAACAAAAGCAAATGAATATTAGGATGTTTTTGAGACCATTGTTCCACCAATATCACTGTATTATCAGTACTCCCATCATCTGATATCACAATCTCCCATGTGTAATGTTGTAATGAAAAATAAACCAATAATTGATCTAAAGTTTGAACAATTCGTTTTTGCTCGTTAAATGTAGGAATAACTACTGACAAAAATATTTCGTTCATTATCAAATTAGTTAAAATCCATCTCAAATGCATCATGTAATGCTGATGCTGCTTTACCTAAATCTGAAACTTTTACAATACAAGTAATTCTGATTTCTGAAGTAGTAATCATTTCAATATTTATTCCAGAAGTAGCCAAAGTCTTAAACATTTTTGCAGCGTAACCAGGAGAATCCTGCATTCCTGTTCCTACTACACTAACTTTACCTAAATTTTCATCAATGCCTATTTGACCACTACCTAATTCATCTGCAACTTTTTTAACAACAGATGTTGCTCTATCCAACTGAGATTGCTTAACAGTAAAGGTAAGATCAGTTTTTCCTTCAACACTTGAATTTTGCACTATGACATCAACGCTAATATCTGCTTGAGCTAATGGCTCGAATAAACTTGATGCAATACCAGGCCTATCTACAACTGAATAAACTATAATCTTGGCCACATCCCTCTCAGTAGCAATTCCTCTTACTCGATTTCTAATTTCGCCTACTTTCATATCCATATTATTTACCTCATGTATAAGAGTTCCTGAAGTTTCATTCATACTTGATGAAACTAATATAGGAACATTAAATACCATGCCTAATTCTATAGACCTTGGATTCATTTTTGCACCATAACTTGCCATCTCTAACATCTCTTCAAAACCAATCTCATCCATTTTATGGGCATTTGGAACTAATCTAGGGTCAGCAGTAAAAATACCTTCAACATCAGTATAAATTTCACATCTTTCAGCGTTTAATCCTGCAGCTAATGCAACAGCAGTTAAATCTGATGCTCCACGGCCCAAAGTAGTAATATCTAGTCCGTCAGTAACACCTTGAAACCCAGCAACAACTACAATATTGCCTTGATTTAACTCCATTTGAATTCGATCAGTAGATAGATTAGAAATCTTAGCATTTCCAAATGTTGAATCCGTTAATATTCCAGCTTGAGCCCCACTTAGACTGACGGCATTTTTGCCCAATTCTTGTAAAGCCATACAAACTAATGCACAAGATTGAAGTTCTCCTGTGGAAAGCAACACATCTAATTCTCTAGGATTGGGTAATCTAGTAATTTTTGACGCAATATCCAATAAATTATCCGTAGAATCACCCATTGCAGACACTGTAGCAACAACTTGATTGGAATCGTCTGACGTAGAAGCAATTCTTTTAGCTACATTCCTAATCAAATCAGGGTTAGCCAAAGATGATCCTCCATATTTTTGAACAATTATTGACATTTATTTTCACCTTGATCAATCAAATGCACCCCTTGATTGACTATAGTGGATACTACAATGTTTCCTTCAATGCCTGATTTCATCGCTGCATCTGCCATTTCATAACCAATCGTGTATTCTCTCGAGTCAGTGATCGCAATTATTGTAGACCCAGCACCAGATAAAAAAGCTCCATACGCTCCTGCATCTAAAGCACCTTTAATAATATTTTTCATGGGGAAAAATAGTTGTTGCCTTTGCGGTTGGTGCAATAAATCTTGAGTTGCAAATTTCAGATTGCTTAAATCTCCATTTGAAAGACTATTCACCAGCATTCCAAACCTACCTAAATTAAATACTACGTCTTTTCTAGACACTTGATCTTCGAGAATATTTCTAGCATTATCGGTAGGCATAATAGAATCAGGAACATAAAGAACCAATGAAATATTGGGGGGGTAATTTACTGAAGAAGTAATCAAATTTTGATCATCATAAACCCCTATTTGAATACCTCCTAAAATTGCAGGAGCTACGTTATCAGGATGACCTTCCATTTGAGCAGCCAAATTTAAAAGATCAAACTTACTTAATGGATTACCAGCAAAAACATTAGCAGCATACAGTCCTCCAACCAAAGCAGCAGAACTACTACCTAATCCACGAGAAATTGGAATTTGATTTTCGCACTCGATTGATACCTGAGGTATAGTTTCACCAATTTCATGAAATAATCTTGAGAAGCTTTTATAAACCAAATTGTTTTGATCTAATGGTAATTCACCTTCACCAAAACCATTCAGTTCTATTTGAAAAGGACCATTCTTTACAGTGACACTATTCCACAAATCTATAGCCAATCCAATTGAATCAAATCCCGAACCAAGATTCGCAGATGTTGCAGGTATTTTTATTGTATATTCTGAAGTCATGCTAGCTACAAATTATAGCACTGTACTTTTGTAATAACGTTATAATTCAAGAAAACTTTATATTTTCATATGTCAAAAGAACTCTTAAAGAACAGCTTAAATGATTTAGATTTTGAACACGTAATTAATAATCTTGTTGAAAAAGCCACCTTTTACAAGTCAAAAGAAAAAGCATCAAAATTATATCCAAGTTTTTCCCAAAATGAAGTTAAAACATTATTGAAACAAACTGAAGAGGGAAGAAAACTACTCGAGATAGAAGGAAATTTTAATTTAAGAGGCATTTCAAATATTGAAGAATCAATTAAGCAAGCTAAATTAGACGGAATATTATCCGGTAAAGATTTAATACAAATCTCAAACACTTTAGATACTTTTACAAATCTTAAAACGAAAATTTCAAAACACAATCAACAGTTTGAACATTTAAGCACATTCGTGACAAAAATCTCAGACTTAAACTACCTAAGCTTTTCTATAAAAAATCAAATATCTCCAAATGGGCTAGTTAAAGATTCAGCATCTCCCATTCTTTCTCAATTACGTAACGATGTCCGCGAAGCCTACGAAAGACTTACATCCGCACTACAAAATATTCTTAAAAAATCTCATGTTGCATCAGCGATACAAGACAATGTGATTTCTATTCGAGGGGATAGGTTAGTTCTCCAAGTCAAATCCAATTTACGAAGTAGAGTTCCAGGAGTAGTTCATGATGCTTCAAATACTGGTATGACACTTTTTATTGAACCTTTTTCAACAATTAGCTTATGTAATTCATGGAGAGAATTAGCCCTAGAAGAAAATCGTGAAGTTATAGCAATTCTTAAAAATTTATCCGAACAAGTTGGAGTTTTATCTGATGAAATTGTCTCAAATATCCAATTATGTTCAGACTTAGATTTGATAATAGCAAAATCTAAATTAAGCGAATCATGGAATGGATTGAGATTTGAAAATGAAACATTCAACAACTTGCAATTAAAGCTAATTAACTCTCGTCATCCATTGCTACCTGAAAATTCAATCCCATTCTCAATAGAAATTGATGACTCATGGAATGTACTAGTAATTACTGGCCCAAATACTGGAGGAAAAACAGTCGCATTAAAAACAATTGGGTTGTTGTCTTTAATGAATCAATCTGGAATTCAAATTCCTGCAGAGCAAGGATCATATTTGCCTATATTCGATGGAATCTATTCAGATATAGGGGATCAACAAAGTATAGAAAACTCTGTATCCACATTCAGCTCACACATTAAAAACATCACTAAAATATTAAATTTCTCAACTCCAAATTCTCTAGTTCTTTTAGATGAAATCGGCTCAAGTACTGACCCTGAAGAAGGATCAGCAATAGCAATGGCTATATTAAAAAATTTAAGTGAAAAATGTGTCCTTACCATCGTAACTACCCATCATA
Organism: SAR202 cluster bacterium AG-426-M11; assembly: GCA_003213095.1. Classification (GTDB taxonomy): domain Bacteria; phylum Chloroflexota; class Dehalococcoidia; order Lucifugimonadales; family UBA826; genus AG-426-M11. The sequence goes on from QCNV01000028.1 coordinate 12,291, forward strand.
GAGCACTAGCCATAATGGCTGAGGGT
>QCNV01000029.1 GCA_003213095.1 SAR202 cluster bacterium AG-426-M11
TGATTAATTTAGAATTAGTTAAATCTGTTACTGGTCAAGGATTACATATTGGAGCATGGGGATTGGAAAATGTTTCAGAAATTGAAGATGCTCTAAAATTAGGACTGCAAGGAGTAACTGTGGATTGGCCAGGTCAAGTGGATATTAATTCGTTGATCTAATTCTGTTATCTTCATTTTGAGCAGTAATTTCTCCTTCTTCAACATTTACTTTTGTTAAATAAATTGTTCCGATGACTAACATTATTAAAATTGACAATATTGCCAATCGGTTATCACCTGCTGTGACTATCGAAATCAATGAGTAAAGTACTGGTCCAATTACTGCAGATGTTCTTCCCATGAAAGCAAAGAACGAGAAAAATTCTGCACTTCTTGTTTCTGGTGAGATTTTTGCAAATAAACTTCTAGCTAAAGCTTGACTACCCCCTAATACTAAACCAACTGCTATACCCAGAATCAAAAATTGGTATTCCACTGGAATGTTTAATGGACTCCAGAAAATAGTTCGTATTAACTTAGGCCACCAACCTATGGGGCCGTCTAACGCTGAGGGGTGTTTAGGTCCAATAGTACTTTTAGATCTTAATGGCCCGTCAGATATGAGGATACTGAATTGGGATTCATCATAACTTTTTACACTATTTAATAATTCGGATGATTTATCAACTGATATCAAGTCTTTTTCTTTGAGATTTCCAAATTTTGATTTCCAAAATTCGTCAGATTGTGAATCAGTTAATTCAGGTAATGATAATATCTCATAGGATCCTCTTGCTTGATTAAATTTGAGACTGTAGGAATAATCGTTTTCACTGGATGGAGTTAATGGAGCTAAAGCAACTCCAAAAATCCCAATAAAACACCAAGCAATTAAACAGACAATTAAGGCATTTTTAGTTGTAATTAAATCTGCCAATTTACTAAATCCCATTGATCCTGCAGTTGCTACAAATTGAATAATTAATATAGTAGCCATGAGAAATGTGGTGCTAATTTTTAATGTGTCTGCACCAAATGCAGGAGCTATCGTAGAAATAGTTTGGATACCATCGTTAAACAATACATATGCAATCAGGTATATGACCAGCATTTTGAATTTTTTTAATTCTTTAAAAGTTTTTCCAAGCTCATTCAATGCTAAACTGGTGGCTTTTGTCACTGTCATCCTTTTTATTGGATTAAAAATTGGAGGTTCAGGTACAACTTTTATTGTCCATAATGCCCATAAAAACCACCATACCCCTACTGACATTAAACACATTCTAGTCGCGAAATCAGTCCAGTCTGAGGGCATTATAATTATTATCCCCAAATGTACAGCTAATAAAAGCCCTCCTCCAAAATATCCGTATGCGAATCCTCTAGAACTCACATTGTCTAATAGCGCTTTAGGCGCAATATGAGGAAGAAGTGAATTGTAAAAAACTAATCCTCCGGAAAAAGCTATATTGCTAAAGAAAAATATTACTCCTAGCCAAAACCATGAAGATGGTAAGTATGTTACAAATATAGTGAAACTTGTTATTAATGCTCCTGCGACAGTGTAAAGCCACAAGATTTTTTTCTTGATCGCTATACGATCTGCTAATACACCTAATATAGGGCTACTGATTGCTACAACTGCTGTAGAAAGCGCTACTGCGATGCTGTACATAGCGCTTGGAGTAATAGTTAACCCTAGAAAAATTAATTCGCTTCCAACTGCTTGAGTAAACAAATAAACAAAATACTGAGGAACAATTGCTGCCATTGCGCTAGTTGCATAAGATGAATTTGCCCAATCATACATACACCAAGCATGAATGATTTGTCGTTGTTTTTTAGGTAAATCTCTAACTTTCAAATGATCCTCTTCTTCGGGGAGTCTATCATTGAATACTACTGATTAAAAATTTATATGATTGAAATTGTAAAATTTAATATTTATGAAATTTAATGATTTATATATAATTTACAAATGTTGGATTATTACAATGTATTAGATTTACTTTCATCCGAAGAACGCCAAGTTCAATCTACAGTTAGAGAATTTTTAGATTCTGAAGTTTTACCATATGTATCTGAATGGTGGGAGAAAGCTGAATTTCCCACTCACATAATTCCTAAATTAGGAGAATTGGGTCTTTTGGGTGCGAATCTTCCTTCAGAATATGGTTGCCCTCAGGTCAACAATATGTCATATGGCTTGATTATGTATGAATTAGAGCGTGTTGATTCGGGATTCAGAAGTTTTGCAGGAGTTCAGAGTGCTTTAGCAATGTATCCAATATATAAGTACGGATCTGAAGATCAGAAAAAACAATATTTACCTGATATGGCTACTGGGTTGACTGTTGGATGTTTTGGCTTAACCGAACATGAAGGAGGATCTGATCCCGATCAAATGAAAACAACTGCCACAAAAGTGGGTGAATCATATGTGATTAACGGATCAAAAATGTGGATTACTAATGGGAGTATTGCAGATATTGCAATTATTTGGGCTAAAGACGACGATCAAATTGTCAGAGGATTTATTGTTCCAACTGACAATCCTGGATTTAAGGCCAACAAAATTCAACGAAAAATGAGTATGAGAAATTCTGTTACAAGTGAATTAGTGTTTAATGATTTGGAAATCCCCATATCCTGTATGTTGCCTGAAGCAAAAGGGCTCTCTGCTCCTCTAGGTTGTTTGACTCAAGCTAGGTTTGGGATAGCTTGGGGGTCAATGGGTGTTCTTGAAAGTGTTTATTCAGACGCATTAAATTTTTCAAATATAAGAAGTACTTTTGATAAGCCAATTTCTAGCAGGCAATTAGTGCAAGATAAATTAGTAGACATGGTTGTTGACCATACAAAAGGACTATTACTTTCCACTAGATTAGCTCAATTGAAAGATGCTGGCAAAATGCAATATCAACATGTATCTGTTGCTAAAAGAGAAAATGCTAGATCGGCTTTAAATGCAGCTAGAAATGCTAGAGAGATTTTGGGTGGAAGTGGTATTACTTTAGATTATTCAGTTATCAGGCATATGTTGAATATGGAAACTGTTGACACATATGAGGGAACTCATGATATTCATACATTAGTCATTGGTAGGGATATTACTGGACAAAATGCTTTAGTTTAATTTGAATATGGTATTCCAATTTTGTATATAGATCTTAGTGTTTTGAACCCTGGGCTTAATGAAATGGTAATTAAAAATAGTAATCCTCCAACAGTTAATAGTGTTCCTGCTGGTATTAAATTGAAACCAAATATTATAGTTATTCCTAGGTAGGCTATAGTAGCTAATGCTCCATTTACTAGGTTCATCGATGACATAATAAAACCAATATGAACATTGTACATGGCTGCTACTCTTCCTCTGACTGAATCATCAGTGACTATTTGAATCATGGTATGGGTTATCGTCATGTATCCAGCCTGAGATCCGCCCATTAACGCTGCCGATACTAACGCAATATTTATATTAGGTGAAAAAGCTAATAGAATTGGAGAAAGTGAACTAATGTATCCTAAGTATAAGTACCATTTTCCTTGAGAAGATTGTGATGATAATCCAGAGATTAAAGTTACAGTAATTAATGCGCCTGCACCCACTGCCATCATTATTAAACTAAATTCAGTGGCTTCAGATGCCCCAAATTTTTTGTCAGAAATCACCGGTAAAACTGACTCAAAAGACATAGTGAATCCACAATGGAAAAATGCCATAAACATTATTAATCTTAATTGAGGGTGTTTATAGATATACGGAATTCCCGTAGTGAAATTTGAAATTAATCCAGCATTTTTATCCATTGAACCTGAACTAGAAATGTTGATCCTCATAGTTTGAATTAAACTAATTAGATAAAGGAAAGAACACAAAAGGAATGACCATCCTATACTGACTAAATTAAGTAATGGAAGAATTGCTAAAGGGCCTATTAATCTAGAACCATGAAATGTTGCTTGCCCTAAAGCTACTGCATTGAGCAAGTTGTCTTTAGGGACTAGATTAGGGACTAGAGCTTGTCCAACTGGTTGTTGAGCAGCTCGTGTAGATCCATCTATAAATGCTAGGATCATTACAGGAATAATAGTGCTGGTAGATGAAATTTCTATATTTAGCAGGTATATGGATAATGCCAAAGTATGAATGACACTGATCCCAAACAAAATGCTCATCACATTTTTTCTGTCATATTTGTCAGCAAAGTACCCAGAAATTGGGGGCATGATTATTCTAGGGATCATAGCAAGAAATGTGACTAGTCCTACCAAAAATGAATTATCAGTTGCTTCATATATGACAAATCCTCTAGTCACTAATAATGCCCATGAGGAAGCACCAGCACATAAGTTCGCAGTCCATAAAACTCTGTAGTCACGATATTTTAATGCTGCAAGAAAACGATTATTAAATAATTTTTGATTAGACATAATATTTGATCATTGTATCTTTAATTAGTGTTTTGTTAATACACTTGATATTTTTTAAAATTTCACATTTCTGGACAGTTTGGTTTATTTCAGATATTCTCAGTCACCTAAAAAATCGTTTACAGGAGAGAAAAGTGGCAAACTTTAAAGTCGTTACGCAAAAACCTGCAGGAGTCACATTTGATTTGGCAGATGGCCAGTATACTTTAGAGCGTGAATCATTGGATCCTATTGGTGCTGAAATAATTACAATAGATGCGTCTACAGAAGAAGAATTCATTGCTCAAGCTAAAGATGCTGATGCAATTATTGCTAGAGGTAGAAAAATATCCAAAGAAATAATTGATTCTTTAGAAAATTGTAAGGTGATCTCATTGGGGAGTGTTGGCGCAGATACTGTTGATGTAGTGGCTGCCACAAATAAAGGAATACCTGTAACAAATGTCCCTGACACATTTATTGAGGAAGTTGCAGATCATACTATGATGCTTTTGTTAGCATCATTTAGAAGGTTGAATACTATGGATCAAATGGTTAGAGAAAACCGTTGGTCTGAAGGCCGCCCCTTGTTATCTGAGTTTCCACGACTTTGGGGTCAAACAATTGGATTCATTTCTTTTGGTCATGTTGCTAAAGCTGTAGCAAGAAGAGCTCAAGCATTCGGATTGCATATGATTGCGTTTGATCCATACATAGAAGAGTTGGTAATGACAGATTATGGTGTTGAGCCAATTAGTAATTTAGAAGAAATGTTGTCTAAGTCTGATTTTGTTTCAATGCACGCACCTTCTACTCAGGAAGTTCATCATTTAATGTCTGAAACTCAATTTAAAGCTATGAAACCTACAGCACTTTTTATTAATAATGGTAGAGGTCCTACAGTTGATGAAGCGGCATTAATTAAAGCTTTAGAGCAAGGATGGATAGCTGGTGCAGGATTAGATGTTTTTGAACAAGAACCACCAGATCCGGAAAATCCGTTATTACATATGAGTAATGTTATTTTAACTCCTCATGTTGCTTCAGCATCTCAACGAATGGCTCCTGAAACTAGAAGGAGAGTAGGTAAAGAAATTTCCTTGGTTTTGACAGGAAGATGGCCAAAAAGTTGCGTAAATCCTAGTGTACTAGCCGGAACTGATTTGAAGAGATGGCAACCATATTCAATGGAAAGAGGCCCAGGATCTGGATGATTGGTTAAATTTTTTGAGTTGGAGGTCTACTGGATATCATTAATGCGAAAGCAATAAGTGATGATATTGCCAATATTATTAGAGCGATTTCGTAGACTCCTGTCGAATCAAACACCAATCCAGATAATATTGCTCCTATAGCAGTACCAGCTGATCCAAATGGCTCTATGAATCCTCTGATTGTTCCAAGAGAATTCCTGCCAAAATAATTGGCAATTGCAACAGATGGCACTACTAGTAATCCTCCTAATGCAATTCCAAATATTGCAGCGGTAATCCATGCTGAAAATATGCCAGAAACTAAAATAAATCCTATTGATGATATTCCCATGAATATTGAAAGTATTAAGTAGCATAATCTCATTGATATTTTGTCTGTTATCCAACCCCACAGTAAACCCCCCAGTCCCGTGAAAACCGCATTTATGCTTATAGCTATTGCTGCTTGATTTGCTGATAACCCATAGTCTTGTAATAATGCGGCCATATGGTTATTTACTCCACCATGAACTATATAAAAAAGTCCCCCAGATAAAGCTAATTGCCATAATGAAAAAGTTTTAATTGCTTGCCCTATAGTCCAGTTTTTTTCATAAGAATTTTCAATTTTAGATTCTTTATCGGGAGAAATTTCGTTATCAGGTTTTAATCCCATTGACTCAGGTGTTTCTCTAATTAAAACTGTTACTGGAATTAAGGCTATACCCCACACAATGAATCCAAAAATTTTCCAAGTAGCTTCCCATCCGTATAATCCAATAAGAATAGATGCTAATAATGGAAAGGATGTCATTCCAATAGAATGACAAAATGTTAGTACCCCATTAGCTCTACCTCTCATTTTAATAAACCATCTAGATACGACTACACTCGAGCTAATTTGAATGGAACTAGAAAGTATTACTCGACCTGTTCCGTAAGATATATAAAATACTAAAGGAATTGTTGCCCAGCCTGAAATTAAACTACTAAGACCCAAAATTAATACACTAGCGGAAAGTATGGTTCGAGCTCCAAATTTATCTACAGCCCAGCCCATAAATGGTGACGCTAATGTAGCTGCTAATCCACCTACACTAGCAGCTCCTGCAATTACTGTTCTACTCCAACCTAAATCTTCAGCCATTGGATACATGAATATCGCCAAAGTGAGACTAGCAGCTGCATTTCTGACAATTTGAGTTGATCCAGCAGAGCCTAGGATGACCCATCCATAAAAAAATGGTGTTTTTTTAGAAATTAAATTTGCTATAGACAATTTTTTACTGTTTAATTAATTAGATTTTTCTGAGAGTCAGAAATGTATTGTACCTAATTTTTTCAGGAGTCTATCAACATTGAATGAAATAAAAGTTGCCATTATTGGTGTAGGAAATTGCGCATCATCATTAATTCAGGGAGTTCACAAATATTCTAATGCTAGCTCAGGAGATACTATTCCAGGGTTAATGCATCCAGTATTGGGAGAATATGGAATAGGTGACATTAAATTTGTAGCCGCTTTTGATGTTGACCAGAATAAGGTTGGAAAAGACTTGTCCGAGGCTATTTTTTCTGAGCCCAATAATACTGTTAAATTCCAAGATGTTCCTAATCTTAATGTTCCTGTTCAAAGAGGTATGACTCATGATGGTATAGGGAGATATACCTCTGAATTAGTTCAAAAATCAGAAGATGGAACAGTAGACATCGCAAAAATTCTTAAAGAAAAAGAGGTTGATGTCGTAATAAATTATTTACCTGTCGGTTCTGAAGAAGCTACTAAGTGGTATGTTGAACAAGTTTTACAGGCAGGATGTGGGTTCATAAATTGTATTCCAGTTTTCATAGCTAGTGGGGAAAATGATTATTGGCAGAATCGCTTTAGAGAAGCTGGGGCCCCAATTATTGGAGATGATATTAAATCGCAAGTTGGAGCAACTATAGTTCATCGTGTGTTAACTAGATTGTTTATGGACCGAGGTGTTGAATTATTAAGAACTTATCAATTGAATTTTGGTGGAAATACAGATTTTATGAATATGTTGGATAGAGATAGATTAGATTCTAAAAAGATTTCTAAAACTCAGGCTGTGACTTCTCAAGTAGACGAATTTATTCCGGATAGAGATGTTCATGTAGGTCCTAGTGATTATGTACCATGGCTTAGCGACAGAAAATGGTGTTATATCAGAATGGAAGGGAAAAGTTTCGGAGAAGTTCCATTAAACCTTGAGCTTAAACTAGAAGTTTGGGATAGTCCTAATTCTGCTGGAGTTGTAATAGATGCGATTCGGTGTGCAAAAATTGCAAAAGATAGAGGTCTAAGTGGACCAATTACAGCCCCATCTTCTTATTTTATGAAATCACCGTTGATTCAATATACTGATGACGAGGCTCGCGATTTATTAGAGGAATTTATTTCAGGTGAAGAAACAGGACAAGGATAAAGAGAGGTTCAAATGAATCAAGATAGAATTGCGTATGTGAATGGAGAATTTGTTCTAGAAAAAGATGCTGTAATTTCAATCCGTGATAGAGGGTTTTTACAGGGTTACTCTGTTTTTGATACTACAAGAACATTTGGACATAAAATTTTTAAGCTTTCTGAGCACTTGGATCGTTTTTATCAGTCTTTGAAATATGCAAGATTGAGTCCTCAGATCACTAAAGATCAAATGGCTGAAATTACAATGGAACTTTTGAATAAAAACTTAGAGTTGATTGATAGTGATGATGATTACTGGGTTACTCAAAGAGTGAGTAGAGGTGTTAGTACTTCTGAAGGAGAAGTGCCTACAGTAATTTTAGAAACTGTTCCTTTACCATTTAAATCTAGAGCAAATTATTACAAAAATGGAATGCCTGTTGTTGTGCCTTCAGTAAGACGAACACCTCCAGAAGTTTTAAGTCCTAGAGCAAAAATTCAGAATTATGCCAATTTAGTACAAGCAGAATTTGAAGTGACTAGTATTAATCCTGAAGCATGGCCAATATTGTTAGATATGAACGGAAATATGAGTGAAGGTCCTGGAAGCAATTTTTTTATTATTAAAAATGGTAAAGTGATTACTCCAAAAGAACAGTATGTTTTAGCAGGTATTAGTAGATCCACTACTTTAGAGTTGGCTGCAGAATTAGGGTTAGAAACATTAGAAGCAGATATTGATTTATATGATGTATATACTGCTGACGAGGCTTTTGTAACTTCTACAAGTTTTTGCATATGTCCTGTGTTATCAGTCAACGGGGCTATTATAGGAGAAGGTGAAATCCCTGCTCCTATAACTAAACGTCTTTTGAGTGCTTACAGTGGTTTGGTTGGGATAGATATAGAGCAACAATATTTGTCTAGATTGTAGTTGATTGATGCCACATTCTTTAAAAGTTGCTATTTTATCTCCATATGATTTTGCTTATCACGGAGGAGTTAATTCACATGTGACAAATCTCCATTATCATCTTGCTGATAAAGGAGTAAAAGCTACGATTATAGCTCCTTTTTCAGGTGATATAGATACAGCTCCCCGTAGTTTGATTCCTTTTGGAAAATCAATCCCTGTGAAAATAGCAGGATCCGTAGCTAGAATATCATTTTCGTTAAAAAAGTATTTTCAGATCCAAAATTTTTTGAAGAATCATTTTTTTGATGTGATTCATGTTCATGAACCGTTTGGTGGTTCTATTACTTTAGGTGCAATTAGTCCAAAAATGAGAGATGGCTCTTTAAAAGTAGCAACTTTTCATTCTTTTGAAGGCTCTTCTATGCACAGGTTTATTCCGAATAAGGTTTTACGTAATTTCTCAAATAATTTAGATGGGAAAATTGCAGTTTCTGATTCTGCAAAAAAATACGCTAGTAAATATTTTCAGTCAGATTACAAAATTATACCTAATGGGATAGATTTATCAGATCAATTGGTTGAGGATCTTTATCCAAATATTGACGACACAAAAATTAATATCCTTTTTGTAGGTAGATTTGAGAAAAGAAAGGGATTATTTTTTTTGATTCAAGCTTATTTAAATCTAAAACAAAAATATGACAATATCCGCTTATTAATAGCCGGAGGAGGTGAATTGGATTCTGAATCCCAGAAGATCTTATCTTCTAGATATCCAATTGATATTATGTTTTTGGGCCAAGTTACTGAATTACAAAAACAAAGTTTATTTAAAAAATCAGATATTTTTTGTGCTCCATCGACTGGTCAAGAGAGTTTTGGAATAGTGCTTTTAGAATCGATGAGATCTGGAACTTGTTTGGTTGCTAGCAACATTGAAGGGTATAAAAATGTTGTACAGCATATGAGGGAATGTTTGTTGTCAGAACCAAAAGATGTTTTAAGTTTACAGAACAATATAGAAATTTTAATTAATAATGAAAAATTAAGAATTCAATTAGGATTGAATGCTCTCAAATCAGTTCAAAAATATGATTGGGATTTGGTTTCTAATGATATTTTGGATTATTACAGACAATTGATTTTAAAAAAGGAGAATTTCAATTAGAAATAGATTAAGAAAAATCACTGAAAAATTATTCGAAATACCAATTGTTAATCTTTGCATTAAATTTGGTATTTCCGCAAACGTAGTCACACTATGTGGATTGACAATAGTATTAATCGGAAGCTTTTTGATTTCTTTTGGGATTCTATTTTGGGGAGCAATTGTAGTTTTACTTGGTTCTGCTCTAGATCTGATTGACGGAACTCTTGCTAGGAAAACCGACTCACAGTCTGATTTTGGAGCATTTTTAGACTCTGTTGTAGATAGAATAGAAGAATCATCTGTTTTGTTTGGATTGTTTTTGTATACGGTTTTTGATTCTTGTTTATTGACTAGTTTTAGATGTGACTTGCTGGGGGCAATGGTCTTTTTATCATTGATAGTTTCTCTGCTAGTTAGTTATATGAGAGCTAGATCTGAATCTTTAGGTGTAGATTGTAAAGATGGGATCATGACTCGTCCTGAAAGAGTAATATTGTTAACTGTTGGAGTAGGTATTTTTACGTGGATAAGTTTTGTACTTTTCTTAATACTAGCTACTATAATAGTTCTAGGAATACTTACTATTATTCAGAGAATTATTAGTACATATGAGAAATTACAAAATTAAATTATTTTATGTTTTGATATTTGTTTCAATATCTTTTTATTCTTCCCAATCGTTTTTAAATGCCCAAAATCCATCAT
>QCNV01000030.1 GCA_003213095.1 SAR202 cluster bacterium AG-426-M11
AGACCAAAAAGAGTAGGCCATTTTGTACCAAATTTATCAGAAATTTTCCCACTAAAAGGACTAGTAAGTGTCATCATTATAGGCATCGGTGCAGATAATACTGCAGCCCTAAATGGAGATAAATCCATCACTTGAATAATATAAAAAGGCATTAAAAAAAACACTGAAGATCCTGCCAAAAAAGTTAAAAAGCGACCTAAAGTACCCACAAAAAAAATCGGGTTTTTAAACAACGAAAGATCAATCATTGGATAATCAAAGGCTCGTTCTCTCCAAACAAACAAAATCAAACAAATCACTGAAATTAAAAATCCGCTTAAAACTGGAAGGCTTCCCCATCCAAGAGTATGAGAAAAAGTCATAGCAAGTAAAAATGAAGAAAGAGTTGCCGCAGAAAATATAGCTCCATACCAGTCAAATTTTGAATTTACCATTGGTTTTACTAAAGAGTTTTTTTGAATTACGAATAACGATAAAAATAGTCCAGCACTTGATACCAAAACACTAGCCAAGTAAAGAGATCTCCACCCGTATTCAGAAACTAAGTAACCACTTAACAAAGTACCTAGCAATCCTCCCATGCCGATTACTGAAAGGTACAACCCTAAGGCAAGTCCTCTTTCAGATTTTGGAAATGCTTCAACTAATAAAGCCATTCCGTTAGCTAAGATCATAGAAACAGCAATTCCTTGAATTGCTCTAGCAATTAATAACATGGGGAAATTTTGGGATACTGTAGCTACAATACCACCAATTACAAAAACTACTAATCCTGAACAATAAACAGATTTTCTTCCAAAAATATCAGAAAACCTGCCCATAGGAAGAAGTAAAGAACTAATACACAAAGTGTAAAGCAAATATACCCACTGAACAGTGGGTATGTCTGCATTAAATTCAGCAGACATACTAGGCATAGCAATATTAGTACCAGTTTGATCTCCAACTTGAACAAAAATTACTACTGAAATAGAAGAGTATACCCACCATTTATATACATTTTGATTCTTAGAAAAATTCAAAATTTAATCCTTCAATTAAAATCAGACATAGCTTTATCAATACCATGGTCAATGATGGTTTCTATAATGTTATTTCCTTGAGAAATTGAAGAAATAATCTTTTCTTTATCTTCTACGTTAGGTTGACCTAAAACATAATTTATTTGATCATCTGAATTAATTGGAGACCCAATTCCTATTCTAAATCTTGCAAACTCATTTGAATCAATTGATGAAATAATTGATCGAATTCCATTATGCCCTCCTGCGCTTCCAGAGGCTCTCAATCTAAGTTTTCCAACAGGAAGATGAAGATCATCATACGCAACCAATAGTTCTGAAATATGTATAGGAAATCTGGTTAAAAGATACTTGGCAGAAATTCCACTTTCATTGATAAAAGTTCTAGATTTAGCCAATACAATTTGTTTTTGATTAATTTCTCCAAAACCCAATTGAATTGATTTGTTAATTCTCTTAAATGAAACATTTAACTTTTCAGATAAAAAATCTAAAAACCAAAAACCAGCATTATGGCGAGTAAGTGCGTATTTTTGACCAGGATTTCCGATACCTAAAATAATTAATTGGGGATTTTCAACAAAATTTTTATTCGTGAGCATTTGAATGAAATTATAAAATGGTCATGATTAAATGCAACCTATAATTACCCAACTAAACATTAATCGATTTATCAAATGCATCTATATCGTATTTAGAGCCCTGCAAAGATACCCGAGTCATGTTAGCCTCAAAAAAATTTGCTCCTCTCAAGTCGGTATTATTCAAATTAACTCTCTCCATAATTGCTCTTTCAAAATTAGCATACCTAGCAACAGCACCTTGTAAATTTGCACCTATCACTCTAGATGTACTTTGACCAGAATTAGAGGCAGCACCACTTAAATTTGCACCTTGTAAATTAGCATGAGAAAGATTGACGTTTTTCATTTCAGTAACCGTCAAATTAGTTCTAAACAAATTAGATTTTCTAAAATCACAACTATTTAAATTAGCTCCTCTCATATATGCCCTTGAAAGATCTGACTCTACAAAAATAGAATTTTGTAAATTTGAATAGGAAAAATTAACTGACCTTAAAACAATATGAGAAAAATCTAAATTTGATAAATCTAAATTTGATAAGTCTTGTCCACTCAATGGCTTTGCTTTAGACAAATAATCTAAAACTAATTTTCGAGAAAATTTAACAGATTCATTCAACAGTAATATTCACTGGTTTTGAGCCATTTACAGCATACCCCAGTTCATTCCAAACAGATTCTATTGGCTGATTATTTCCAAACGTATCTTTTGCAATTGACATAATAGTATATTCACCACCTGAGGGTACATTCCATAAATATTGCCAATGTCTCCAAGAATACTTTTCAGAAGGGCCTACTAATTCAGCTTTATTCCATGTTTGACCACTATCCAAAGAAACCTCAACTGATTCAATAGGATTTCTACCAGACCATGCTATTCCTTGTATAGATAGTTGTTTTTGATCTATAGAAGAATTGTCTTCCGGATAAGTAATTAATGATTTAACTTGAATCTCTTCCAAAGGCTTTTGAGTGCCATCTGTATACTTCAAGACATATTTTTTTCCTTGAAAATATCCTTTAAAAGGAGAATCAATAGCAGATATTTTAGTTAGCCATTTTACTGAAGCCATTCCATACCAACCTGGTACAACCAACCTTAATGGAAATCCGTGTTCTACAGGTAAATCTTCACCATTCATTTCATATGCCAATAAAGTATCGGGGTCAAATGCCATATCTTTTGAAAGGCTTCTTAAATAAGGCTCATGAGGATTATCTTTTTCAGTTTCACCACTATCAGCACCTTGAAATAAAATTTGTAATACCGACTCTTTTAAATTTACTAAATTTAAAACGTCTCTTAATGAAACCCCTGACCATATTGCATTACTTACAGCACCGTTGGAAAATTGGTTTCCAGGCACTGCAGGGCTTAAATCACTTCTATTATTACCAGCACATTCTAATGTTGCAGATAAAGTTTTTTTGGGTAATTTTTTTAAATCATCCAACTTCAAAGAAATTGGATTATCAACAAGACCATCAATCACCAACTCAAATTCATTTTTAGAAATTTGAGGGAAATCGAAATGGCTTCTTACATAAAAACTATCATTGGGTGTTAACCATTTTGATAGGCTTTGTTGAAGGGTTTCACCAACATATGGATCTTCACCAACTTTTTTTAAATTCATCTAACAAACCCAATAAATTTATGATCTTGGTTCTCGGGGTCTAGCCTCATTAACTCTAATATCACGACCCATAAAGTCTTTACTGTCTAGAGCTTCAATTGCTTCTTTGGCTTGATCATCATCACTCATCTCAACAAAACCAAAACCTTTTGAACGACCGCTATCACGATCTGTAATTATTCTCACGTCTACAACCTCACCATAACGACCAAATAAGTCTCTCAAATCATCTTCTGATGAGTTATAAGATATGTTTCCTACGTATATATTCAAATTCTACTTCCTAAATTAACCTAATAAATCAAACCGATTTATTTAAATGCGGGCATTTTACCACATACTTGCGAATGATAATCAATTTTATACCTAATCTAATTGATGATCTCCAGATTTTCCACCTGATTTATAAGATAACCATGTTTGTATCTTCATTGTTTTATCTACAGCTTTACACATGTCATAAATAGTCAAAGCAGAAATAGATGCAGCCGTTAAAGCTTCCATTTCTACACCAGTTTGAGAGTTAATTTTAGCTGTTGCAATAATCAAAATTCGAGAATTTTCATTATCCAATTCAAAATCTATATTCAGATGTGATATTTGTAACGGGTGACACAATGGAATCAAGTTAGAAGTTTGTTTCCCTGCCATAACGCCCGCAACTCTTGCCACTGATAGAACATCCCCTTTTTCAAATTCGTTCTTAATTATTTTTTGTAAAGTTTCAGGATTCATTGTTACCAAAGATTTAGCTATGGCTTCTCTAAAAGTTACAGGCTTTTGAGAAACATCAACCATATTAGCTGTTCCTTCGTGATCAACATGAGTCAAAGAATCAGGTTCGTTTATTTTCATTTTTTTTTTGGCTTCCCCATAAGCTAGTTGATCTGCTTTTTCATTAAATTCATTTCCTGAATGGCCTTTAACCCATTTCCATGTGACATTTTTTTTAAACAATAATTTTTCTAAAAGTTCCCAAAGATCCTGATTTTTATTTTTTTTCCAACCTTTCGTAATTGTATTTATTACATATGTAGAATCAGAATAAATAGTCAAATCATTATCATCTACATTTTTTAATGCCTCTATTACTGCTGTAATTTCCATTCTATTATTAGTAGTACTTGATTCTCCACCTGACAAAAATACATTTTGGCTTCCATTCAAAATCACTACACCCCATCCTCCAGGGCCTGGATTGCCAATACATGCACCATCGGTATAAATTTTTATCATCTAAAATTATCCCCCGATGTGATACATCTCAACCTTTTTAATGTTTTTGTTAGTTAAACTAGATCTTTGTTCAGAATAATTGTCATTTCTAGTTTGCCATCTATTTTGAATTATTTTTAACAAATCATCATCCGATGCATTAGATCTAATAGGAGAGCGTAAATCTAATCCTTTTTGAGCAAATAAGCAGGTAAAAATCTCTCCTTCAGGAGAAAGCCTTAACCTAGTACAATCACCACAAAAAGGCTGTGACACAGAAGAAATTACACCAAATTCTCCTTTTCCATCAAGAAATCTATATTTTTTAGCAACTTCCCCCGGATAAGAAGAGTCTACAGGTTCAACTGGAAATATTTCATTAACCATTTCTACTAATTGCTTGGAAAAAATTACTTCGCTTAAGTTCCACTGATTTAAATTACCAACATCCATATACTCTATAAAGCGGGGAATTAATTTATTCTCACGACACCAATCTATTAAATCTAAAATTGTGTGATCATTTACATTTTTTTGAACAACTGCATTGATTTTAATCGGAGATAATCCAACTTTTTTGGCTTCTAAAATACCGTTTTTCACTTTTGAGGTATCAAATCCCCTACCGTTCATTTTTTGAAAAACATCATCGTCTAAAGAATCTAAGCTTACTGTTATTCGATTTAATCCTGCAGATTTAAGATCTTGAGCAAATTTTTCTAGCAAATATGCGTTGGTAGTCATAGCTATATCATCAATTTCATCTATTTCTGAAAGCATTTCAATTAAATCAGGAATATCTTGTCTAACTAAAGGTTCGCCTCCAGTAATTCTAATTTTTTTAACCCCAATTTGAACTGAAATTTTGGCAATCCTATAAATTTCTTCAAAAGAAAGTAATTTTTCTTTGGGTAAAAATTCATATCTTTCTCCAAAAATTTCAGCAGGCATGCAATAAGTACATCTAAAATTACATCTATCAGTTACTGAAATTCTAAGATCTCGTAAAGGTCTATTTAATTGATCTACTGGATTGATAGTTTTCATGATATTTGTTTTTTTAATTGATAGAGGAATTCTACAGCTTTTGCCATTGCTTGACCTCTATGGCTAACTTCATGCTTTTCACAAGAATTCATTTCCGCAAATGTTTTCTTTTTTGAAGGAATAAAAAACAATGGATCATATCCAAATCCATTATTTCCTTTTGTTTCTAAATGAATAATACCTTGTATCTCGCCCTTAAAGGTTTTTACTGTGAATAATTTAGGTATCCAAATAGCAATCACACATACAAATTTAGCGAAAATTTCCTGTTCTTTAAATGGTTGAAGATTTTGAATTAAAAAATCATTTCTTTCTTTATCAGATTTTTTTCCACCATATCGTGCAGAAAATACTCCAGGATCTCCATTTAATAATTCAACTTCTAAACCAGAATCATCGGCAATCGTAAGCAATTGAGATTTTTTACCATATTGCTCAGCTTTTAAAATAGCATTTTGTTCAAAAGTCTTTCCTGTTTCTTCAACAGTAAAATCAATACTTAAATCGCTTAAATTAAACAATTCAAAAGAATTGGGAGACAAAATTTGATTTAATTCATATATTTTATTTAAGTTTCTAGTAGCTACTAATAGTTCTGTCATCTAAAACTTATTATTTATTGAAATTTAAATGATGACAATAACCCTTCAACAGTGTCCCTAAATCCACCATATTCTAACTCAGTATAAGGAAGCATAGCAGGACCGGACCAACCCTGACTTCTCATTTCTAAACCTTTTATTTGAGCCAATCTTCTTACCTCATCCCAAACAGGATTATCAAAAAAATCAACAAAAGAATGAGAAAAATATCCGTCAGAATTTAATGAAAAACCCACAGCTGAAACAAGAGGCAAGCAATATGGTCCTGTTACAGCAGTATTTAAAGGAACTGGCATTAATGGCATAACATGTGAACCCCTAGAATCACCGCCTACATAATGAGCTTTGGTAAAAGCGGATAAAATTTCTTCAGGGGCAGGAAAAATACCTTGATTTCTAATCAAGGCCACAGGATCATCTTTACCTGTATAAGTTCCTGCAATCGAATGTAATCTTTGTGCGGAAATTGAAGCAGCTTTATGCTCAAAAGTTCGTGAATAAATAGAATCAATACCAAATCTTTCATTGTCTCTAAGTAATGCGGTTATTCCATAATAATCATCAGGAGCATTCAACTTAAGAATACTATCCCCTTCAGTATTATCCATATCAATCACATTAAACGAAAAACCTTTAATCATTTGAGGAAGCATCAAGCCTCCACAGTACATTGGATCAGCAAAGGCTAAAAATAATGGCAAATTATAAGCTCCAGGACCACACTTATCAGCAGCAAAAACCATAAATGATTCTGCCGGCCTAGGAGATTCTAAAGAATGATCAAATTCTATTTCTGCCACTGCAGGCCCTGCACCTCTAACATTGCCAGAAGGAGCATCGACTAACAGATCTTGACCAGCACCATATAATCCTTGAGATTTAGCTACTTTTGTACCTTCTATAAATGCATCCCACGCAAATTGGTGAACATCAGCATTGTTTTCACCTTTAGTGTGAGACATTAAAATAGCTATATCATCGCCTGTGTAAGATACAAAAACATCAATTAATAATCCATCAGTTACAGCTTTTTGGGCTAATTTTTCAACGGTATCTAGCATCAATTGTGATGGCTGAGTATGTCCCCCTATAGACCCAATATCTGCCTTAATCAAAGACAATGTGATTTTCATATGAATCTCCCAACTTTATTATTATTAATATTTTATTACTTGAGGAATCGAATATCTATGAGCAAATTAAATTGATTTATAATGTGCTTTTTAAACTGAAATCATTGTGAAAAATATCCATGTTATCTGAATATAGAGTAATAGAATTAAGTGATTATCCTGCAGGATCAATATTGGGAATGCATCTTGCAGATCAAGGTGCAGAAGTGATTATGGTTGAACCAGTAAACACCTCAGAAAAATTTGTTTCAAGACAAGACCTAGAATTTTCAGTTTGGAATCGAGGGAAAAAATCATTTGCATTGCCCTATCCAGGAATTCGTTATGCTAATCAAGCAGATAATACTGAATTTCAATCTAACCTATTGAAATTAATTTCAATTTCTGAAATTTTTATAGAAAACGTTGACATAAAATTCGGCGATGCAATTGAAATTTCCTACGAAATGGCCAAAACAGTTAATCCTGAAATTATCTATATAAAATTTACTTCATTTCCTGAAAACCATCCTTACGAACATTTACCTAGTAAGGAAGAATTAATTTCTTCTGCTTCAGGAATCTATGCTATGAACGGCTCAGGTCAAACACCAGTGAAAGGTGAAGGTCCTTCATTTCATGAAATCCCATACTCAAGTGGAATGGCTGGTATAACAGCAGCGCCAGCAGTAGCAGCAGCCATTTTTCAAAAATCTATTACTGGAAAAGGGCAGTTGATTTCTTTGTCAATTCACGATGCTATGTTCCAAGGAATGGGATCTCAGTTGGTCAGGCACCATCAAAGACAAAATGGAAACCAAGAATCTCACCCTGTAATAAAAAGATTTTATAGATGCAAAGATAATAGGTGGATTAATATCAACATAGGTGGAATGAAACGATTCTTAGAACCATTCCTTAAATTAGTAAACAAAATTGAATGGTTAGAGCAACTAAGCAATTCACAATTATTAAGTGAAAACAAAGACCTTCAGATACACTTAGAAAAAGAATTTGAAAAGTTATGGATCGAAAAAACTGCAATTGAATGGGAAAACGCTCTTGATCAAATAGGTGTTCCGGGAACAATGTGCAGATCTGTAAATGAATGGATGGAATCTGATCAAGCAATTCAATCTGAAACAGTAATTCAAGTTAACGACCATTTTTTTGGAGAAATGAAACAACCCGGAAGAATAATTAGAACTAGCCATAATTCCAATATTCACCCAGCCCCTAGATTAGGTGAACACAACCAATTGATTGAGGATTTGTTGAATGGATAATCTCCCGTTATCAGGAATCAAGGTTTTAGATCTCACTTTAGTTTTAGCAGGACCAACATGTGGAAGAACTCTAGCTCAATACGGGGCAGAGGTAATTAAAATTGATCCAGATCATCGAATTCCAGGACTAACTCCATGGATAGATGTTGGTCGGGGCAAAAAAAGCATTTGTTTGAATATCACTAAAAAAGGTGGCCTTGAAGCTTTTTTAAAATTAGCTGAAACAGCTGATGTAATCATTGAAGGTTTCAGAAAGGGTGTAACGGACAGATTGGGAATAGGTTATACCGAATTAAAAAAGAAAAATCCTAAAATTGTTTACGCGTCAATTAATTGTTTTGGCCAATCAGGACCATGGTCATTAAGGCCTGGATTTGAACAAAATGCACAAGCGGCTACGGGTATTCAAGTGAGAAACAGCGGTGGGATTTCTTACTACCCTAGAACAGCTACATATACTTTAAATGATTATGGAACAGGCTTGGCTGCTGCATATGCTGTAATCCTAGCTTTAATTGAAAGACAAAAGACAGGCAAAGGACAACGTGTGGAAGCTGCTTTGACGTATACCTCAGCAAATCTATCTGGAGGATTTCACACATTTAATGATGAATATAATCATAAACAAAATCCTAACGACTTTCATTCCGGTAGAATCAACCGGTTTCCTGCCGACAAACCAGGAGCTGTAAGACGTGGAGGTCGACAACCGGGATTAAAAGGTACAAATATGTTCAACAGATTATATGAAACAAAAAATGGTTGGCTATTTTTATCTGCACCAATTAGTTATCAAGAAAAAATGATGATCCCTATGGCTGGTTATTTAAATAACGTTCCAGAATTTTCACACATTGCTGAATTAGCTCATACAAGTTTCGCGGGTATGACCGACAAAGATCCAGAGGAAGAAATGTATAAAATATTTTTAACACAAACTACAGAATATTGGATAAATTTGTTACACAAACATGGAATTGAAGCAGTAAAAAATACTTCTAGTGAAGAAATATTTAATGATGAATATAATCACGAAAGAAAAATGATTATCGCGCAGGATTATGAAAATTGGGGAACAGCTACATGGAGTGGTAATCCGGTTTCAATCAATTCTAATCAACCCTTTAATGTAAGTCCTCCTCAATTTGGTGAACATACTTTTGATGTTTTAAAAGATGTAGGAATTTCTGAAAATGAAATTAAAAATTTAATAGAGTCCGGAGCTATTCCTGAAACTATTCCTATTAATTTAAAGTAATTTTTTTGCCTCAGCAGCAAAATATTCAGCAAAATAA
This sequence comes from SAR202 cluster bacterium AG-426-M11, assembly GCA_003213095.1. Taxonomy (GTDB): domain Bacteria; phylum Chloroflexota; class Dehalococcoidia; order Lucifugimonadales; family UBA826; genus AG-426-M11. The sequence goes on from QCNV01000030.1 coordinate 9,804, forward strand.
ACACAAAGACCTAAATATTCTTCAGGATCAAGCATAGACTTAATTTCATCAGATTTGAAATTTTGAGTAATTTCAGCTTGTTCATTCAATGCTGAAATAAAATCAACACCCGTTTTAGCAGAATGTTGAGCAGCATCATAAACAACATCATGAGCTCGCTGTCTTCCTAGTTTTTTTCCGAGTTCTAACATTATCTGTTCAGACATAATTAAACCTCCACTAAGATCTAGGTTTTTTCTCATTCGGTCAGGAAATACTTTTAAATCCATAAAAATATCAATTGACGAACTAACAATTTTATCGGCTAACTCACAAGAACGATCAATGGCTACATTGATCA
>QCNV01000031.1 GCA_003213095.1 SAR202 cluster bacterium AG-426-M11
TCAAAAGTTCCTGTTGCATGATTTACACTTCCTGATCCTAAAAATAGTAAGGCTTTGAAAAATGCGTGAGTAAACAGATGGAAAATTGCGGCACCATATGCACCACAACCTAGTGCTAACATCATATATCCTAATTGACTGACAGTAGAATATGCCAAAACTCTTTTGATGTCGTTCGCAACTAGTCCCATTGTTGCAGCGAAAATAGCTGTAATAGCTCCTATTAAAGACACGGTAGTCATTGTAAATTCAGAAATTTCGAAAATAGGAAAAAATCTTGCGACAAGGAATACGCCGGCTGCCACCATAGTGGCAGCATGTATTAATGCACTAACAGGTGTAGGTCCCTCCATTGCATCTGGCAACCAGGTATGAAGAGGGAATTGCCCTGATTTACCCATAGCTCCAAAAAATATTCCTAAAGTAATTAATGTGATCGCGGTTAAACTAATTAATCCTGTATTCACTAATAAAGGAACATATGTATTAATAGTGATTATATCCAAAGGGTTAGAATCAGACGGGAATAAATGTTGGTGAGAAAATAGGTACATAATTCCCAATAAAAATCCAAAATCCCCTAATCTTGTCACTAAAAATGCTTTTTTTGCAGCTTTTGCAGCTGAAGGTTTGTGAAACCAAAACCCTATTAAAAGATAAGAACATAATCCAACTAATTCCCAAAAAATAAATAATTGGATAATGTTTGATGCTAAAATTAATCCCAACATAGAAGCGGTAAATAAAGACATGTACGAAAAATATCTAGATAAAACAGGTTGTCCTAATTCAACGGGATCTTCTGAATGATTAGATTCTTGGTCTTCACCTTTCATGTAACCTAATGAGTAGATTTGGACCATTAAACTTACGCCTGTTACTACAGTTAGCATCACAATAGTCAAGGGGTCTAATAATAGCCCGATTGATAATGAAAATTTACCAATTGTGAGCCATTCTATAGGGGAGCTTGTAATTTCATTATGGTTAATGATTACTTCATAGAAAGCAAGAACAGAAATCAAAAATGATAATCCTATTAAAATAATTGCAGTGTAACCTGCAATTATTGAATGATGATTGAGCAGTTGTCTGACTATCACACTGCAAATGAAAAATGAAATTAAAGGAAGTAGGAAAATCAACCAAATTAATTGTTCAGTAACCATTTATAATTTCCTTAAAATTTCGTCAGCAACATGTTCCCTGCCTTTAGGAACATAAATTTTAAACTCTACCCTTTCTCCCCAAGTAGTAATTTCACCAAATGGGAGAATTTTAGTAGCAAGTCCTTCAGCTTCAAATGTGTTTTTCCACATTTCTGCTACTTGTAAATTTTTAGCTGTTTTATATTCTGTCCACATATTTAGTTCTTTAATTGATTTGAATCTGTTAATAATACAGATTGATGGGTTCTGTATATTGCAATAATAATTGCTAATCCTAATGCAACTTCTGCTGCTGCTACTGTGATGATAAAAATAGTGAAAATTTGTCCTGTGAGTAGATACTGAACTACTTTTTCTCCTGAATGAGTAGTTAAAAGATATGGAACGGTATATCTAGATAATGCAACTGCAGTAACATTAATACCATTAAACATTAATTCTAATGACATCAAAACCGCAATAGAATGTTTTTTAGATAGCACACCGTATAGACCTATAGAAAATAATATTGCTCCAATAATTAAAAATCTTTCTAAAGTCATTTTTTCTCTCTCACTAAGGCTAGTGCGCCTAACACTGCAGCTAGAAGTAGAACGCCTACCATTTCAAATGCTAAAACATATTCAGTGAGTAACATTTTTGATAAGGTGGGAATTGAGTTTTGAACAGTGTTGATAATTTCATCAGTTTGATTTTGAGGAAAAGATCTCTCGTCAATTAATTGCCAATCCGTGGAAGTAATCAAAGAGATAGCTAAAAGCATGAACCCTAAAGCTACCATGGATACTAGTATTCTCATGTAGTGTGATTGGTTACTAATTTCAATTTCTCTAGTCATTAAAATGGCAAAAATAATTAATACTGAAATTGCACCCACGTAAATCATTAACTGTATTCCAGCAAGAAATTCAGCACCTAATAAAATGAAAAGTCCGGCCACTCCTAGGAATGTAAGAATCAAAAATAAAGACGCTCTAAATAAGTCTTTAATCTGAACAACTGCTATCGCTGAAAATATTGTAGAGATAGAAATTATCCAAAAAGAAATTTCTACAGCTAAAGAACTAGCAATTCCATCAGAAATCATCTTTTTGCCCACCTTTCTGATTGATCATCTAGAGATGGTTTTTCGTGTCTTCCAACTTTTTTCCAGTCTGCAGTATCCCCAGTGATGGGATCATGACCTTGCTTAACAAGTTGAGGTCTAAACCAGGTGCTAGGTTTTTTCTCTGCGGATTTCAATTTATTAATGTCTATTACTAAATTAGATCTTTGGTATTGTGCTTCCTCAAAACCACTACCCATATGTAAAGCATCATATGGGCACGCTTCGACACACAATCCACAAAACATGCATCTTCCAATGTCAATGTCAAAAACTTCTAGGTCATAGCTTTGCCCTTCTTGAGAATTTACTCCACTAGTTCCTGTAACAATTTTTATTATTCCTAATGGACAGTATTTTGCACAACTAGCACAACCTGTGCACCTATTGTCATACCAAGCAAATTCTTCGCCTCTAAAATTTGGGTGTTGAGGTAGTCTTTCCTCAACATTCACTAACCCAACCAAAGATTTAAATGTAGTGATAGGATTTTTGGCTATGAAAGGGAAAGTTTTTGACGAATTAATTTTTGCTAAGTCCCATGGAGTAACTTTTTTGTTTGGATATTGATAAATATTAAATTGTCTGTTGGGTATCACCAAGTTTTTCATAGTGATTCCAAGTCCTTTTATTAATCCTAATCCATACATTATTATTCTCCTTTTGGCTCCATATTCGCCAATGGTGATGGAACAGGATCTGGTCTGTCGTAGTTTCTTTTACCTAAAAAGTTAGCTAGAAATACTAAAGTAATAATAGTAAATACCCAATTGATTCCTGCCATAATTAACATATCCTGAGATGTGAGGATACCAGTGACTGGATCCATTAGTATAGCTACCTCTATAGCAATTAAGAAAATATTTACAAAACCTAATTCCATTAAAATTTTCCAAGCAAATCCCATGATTTGATCCACTCGTAGTCTTGGCCATGTTGATCGAATCCATAATAGAGCAAAAATTACAACAAACATTTTAAGTACAAACCAAAATTGTCCTGGTAAGAAATTAAATCCTTGAGATCCACCTAAAAATAAAGTTGTGACTACAGCTGATGTAACAATAGGAGCCATAAATTCTGCAAGAAATAAAATGGCAAATTTTATTCCACTAAATTCAGTGTTGTATCCTGACCCTAGTTCAGATTCTGCTTCAATTTGATCGAATGGAGTTCTGCTCATTTCTGCTGTGGCAGAGGCCATAAACACAAAGAATCCCATGGGCATAACTGCTATGAACCAAATTTCTTGTTTTGCCACAATTTCACTCATTGCTAATGATCCTGCAATTAAAAGCACGCTAGTAATTCCTAATGCCATAGGAATTTCATAACTGATCAGCATTGCTGCTCCCCTCATTGAGCCTAGGATTGCATATTTGTTTCTCGATCCCCATCCGGCCATAAAAATTGCAATGGAGTTAACTGAAGTGATTCCTACAATAAAAAGTATTCCAATATTTAATGTGGCTAGGAAACTAGAGTCGTCTATAGGGATAACAGTAATGATTAGTAATGTGGGTGCAAGAAGAGCAATAGGAGCTATTGTGAAAACAGGTTTATCTGCTTCAGATGGAATGGTATCCTCTTTCATTATAAGTTTGATCACATCCGCAAAGGGTTGCCCTAACCCAAAAGGTCCATTTCTGTTAGGTCCTCTACGGACCTGAAACCTTGCAATTGTTCTCCGTTCAAACCAAGTATAAAAGGCAGTTGCTAAAACCAAGAGATTAATGGCTAAAAATGATAAAGAACCTCCGGCAGCTATATATGACATCCAAGAAGATGATTTTTCAAAACCTAAGTTTTGAAAAATGCTATAAAACATCTCGTAAAAAGAATAAAAATCAATTAATTGAACAAAATATATTTGTGTCATCTATCGACCTCACCTAAAACAATGTCTATAGACCCTAATATCGTAATTAAGTCGCCCATTTTCCATCCCAACATCATTTTTTTTAATGGGGTTAGGTTGATAAATGATGGTGCTCTTACCTTACATCGGTAAGGAGAAACCCCTCCATCACTGATTAAGTAGAATCCTAATTCTCCTTTAGGTCCTTCTACTGATTGATAGGTTTCTCCAGGTTTTGGGCGTATAAAATAAGGAGTGTTGGCTCTGATAGGTCCTTTTTCTATCTGTTTAATGCACTGAGTAATAATTTTGACGCTTTCTTGCATTTCCAACAATCTAACGTGGAACCTGTCATATGTATCTCCCTCTACACCTATAGGGATTTCAAAATCGAGCCTGTTGTAAATTTCATATGGATTTGCCTTTCTTAAATCCCATTTAACTCTAGATGCGCGGAGTATTGGTCCTGTCACACCGTAATCTATAGCATCTGCGTCAGATAGAATTCCTACTGATCTCGTTCTTGCTAATACAATTTCATTTTTTGAAATTAGTGCTTCTAATTCATCTAAGTAATGAGGTAATTCCTGTATTAGAATATCTAATGCATTCCAAAAATCAGAGTCAGCATCCTGAAAAATACCGCCTGGCCTCATATAGCTTAATGTGATTCTTGCACCACAAAGCATTTCAAATAAGTCTAGTATTTTTTCTCTTTCTCTGAAGCAATATATTAATGGTGTTGCAAGAGCCCCAATGTCATTTAATAGAAATCCAGTAGCCATCAAATGGCTTGCAATCCTTTGTAGTTCTGCACAAATTACTCGAATATATTGAGCTCTTTCAGGTACTTGAATACCTGATAATTTTTCTACAGTCCTAACGTATGCAAGGTTGTTTGACATGCTTGCAACATAATCCATTCTGTCAGTTAGGGTCACAATTTGAGTGTAATTTCTAGTTTCAGCTAATTTTTCAGTTCCACGATGTAAATATCCAAATACGGGTTCTAAGTCTATAATTTCTTCCCCGTCAAAAGTTACTCGAAGTCTGAATACTCCATGAGTGCTTGGATGTTGAGGCCCTAAATTAACTGTTACTGGTTCAGTTCTGATTCCAGTCATATTTTAATTCCCTAAATAATCTTTACGAAGAGGGTGTCCATCGAAACCCTCCCACAACAAAATTCTTTTTAGATTAGGATGACCCTGAAATTGTATTCCCATTAAATCCCAAATTTCTCTTTCTTGAAGGTCAGCGGTTTTCCAAATGTCAATGACGGATGGTAGCGCTAAGTTTTTTCTTCCGTAACACTTGGTTTTGATAATCGCAGAGTAATTATTTCTCATAGAAGTTAAGTGATAAACAATTTCAAAATATCCTATGTAATCTACAGCACTAATCGATGTTAAAAAAGAGAAATCCAAACCTTGAGGGTTTTTAAGTATTGAACATACTTTTTTTATATCATCAGGTCTAATCCATACAGAATCATCATTGTTTTTTACAATACAATTTGGTAATTCTTTATTTATTTCGTTAATGATTTTTGAAACATCTAAAATTTCAGTCAAGATTATTTCCGGTTTTTATTTTTTATAGAATATCGTTTAATTTTTTCATGTAACTGCATAATTCCATATAGTAATGCGTCTGGTCTAGGTGGACATCCTGGTACATAAACATCTACAGGAATAATGTGATTTACTCCAGGAACAACACTGTAAGATCCATAATATGGACCGCCACTTGTCGCGCAAACACCCATAGAAATGACCCACCTTGGTTCAGCCATTTGTTCATAGACCCTTTCAATTGCTGGAGCCATTTTCCAAGTAACTGTTCCTGCTATTATGATTAGGTCTGCTTGTCTTGGGGAGGGCCTGAATACTTCCATTCCAAATCTAGAAAGATCAAATCTTGACATTGCACTTGCCATCATTTCAAAAGCACAACAAGCTAATCCAAAAGATAAAGGCCAAGCAGAGGCTTTTCTTCCCCATCCAATAAGAGCATCAATTGATGTGACTGCTACATTTTTTTGTAAATCATCGGGTACTTCTAATAGTGGTTCAGCTAAGGGAGCCAAATGTGTTGATTTTAAGTGATTTATGTAATCACCTTCGTTTCTATCTAAATCCCATGTTGTGTCATGTAAAGGAATATTTAGATTTTGATCGGGAACAATTATCTCGTTATCCAAAATTTAACTCCATTCAAGAGATCCTTTTTTCCATGCATATATCCATCCCAAAGCTAAAATGCCAACAAAAATTATCATTTCAATCATTACAAATGCTCCGAATTCTATAGACATAATTCCGAAGCTCACGGCCCAAGGAAACAGAAATACCACTTCTACATCAAAAAGTACAAATAGCAAGGCAATACTGTAATACCTAAAATTAAACTGGTTCCAACGTTCTGTAATTGTTTCAAAGCCACATTCGTATATGCTTGATTTGATTTCAGATGGATTATTTGGGCGTACTTTTAAGATTGATAATATCCAAGATATCAACATCAAAGCTGTTGGAAGAGCAACGGCTATGGCAGCGAAAATCGCTATTATTCCATATTGTTTAAAATATTCGTCTAGCATATTCACCTTAGTGATGGGGTGTTTCAGTGATACATGAGAAATTATATATGATTTTGCGTATAAATATACTCAACTTATTACTGCGAATATAGCATATTTGAGTTTTTTCAGGCAAGTAAAAACAGATTTTTAATACTATTTGATATATACAAAGTGTGATAATTTGAATATGAAATGAAAGACCCTAATATTTTGATTAGATATAAAGATAAATTTGAGAATGAATTGAGGAATTGTTTGTCAGATTCTCATTCTCAGGCTTATGCAATGCTTCGTTACTGTATGGGGTGGGAGGATAAGGATGGAAATGTGTTTCAATCACAATCAGGTAAAGGTCTGAGGCCTTCATTGTGTTTATTTGTTAGTGAAGCTACAGGGAAAAACTTGGATCAATCAATTCAAGTTGCCACGTCAATAGAACTGATTCATAACTTCTCTCTGATTCACGACGAAATACAAGATCTTGATCAGATTCGACATCACAGACCTACACTTTGGACTATATGGGGAAAACATAAATCGCTTGTAGCTGGCAATTTGATGCAAGTAGCTGCCCATAAGAATATTGATTCAATTCAATTCAATGATGAACAATTAAAGTCTTCAGTTTCTATTTTACTGGGTAATGCATGTATAAAAATGATAGAAGGGCAAACGTTAGATCTTTTATTTGAAAAACAGGATTCAATTGAATTGGAAGATTATTTACATATGATTTCCCTTAAAACTGGAGCTTTGTTACGGGCTTCATTGAATTTAGGAGCAATTTTAAATGTTAAAGATACATATTTTTTGAGTTGTATTGATCAAGCTGGGGAAGCGTTAGGTTATGCCTTCCAGATTCGTGACGATGTTTTAGGGGTTTGGGGTTCTCAAGAAACAACAGGAAAGCCTGTTGGGGCAGATATTAGAAGAAAAAAAAAGTCGTTACCTATTGTTCATGCTATGTCTAGAGAATCAGGAAAAATTTTAAATCGATTAAATGATATATATAGTCGAATTGAAGTGACTGATGCTGATGTGGATACTGTTTTAAATATCATGGATGACCTTAAAACTAGGGAGTATGCTGAGATGTTGACTAAAAAATATTTACAAACAGCATTAAAATCGTTTAAAGATACAAAAATAGCAAAAGAGTTCCAAGAAGATTTCAAGGAATTAATTGATTTTTTAGCAATTAGAAATTATTAGTTTTGCTGATTGAATTCATATATAATTTACACAGGAGATGATAATGAAAGTTTCTGAATCTTTATTTTCTGTAAATACTGAAATTTTGCAGGTTTCTTCCTCTGATTATTTAGAATTTATTGATATTACTGATGAAGTAGAGAATGCAATTATAAAATCAGGTATTTCTAATGGTATGGTTGTGGTGTTTTCTAAACACACTACTTCAGCTATTGTGATCCAGGAAAATGAACCACTTTTATTAGAAGATTTTAAAGTGGTTATAGAAAATGTTGCCCCTGCTTCGGGGAATTATTTACACAATAATTTTGACATTAGAACAGTTCATATGCACGAGGATGAAGTCCCTAATGGCCATTCACATTGTCAGCATTTATATTTGGGAACTAGTGAAACAGTCCCCATCATTGCAGGCAAAATGCCGCTAGGTCAATGGCAAAGAATTTTTATGGTTGAGCTAGATGGTGATAAAGCTTCTCAAGTTGATTTTAGGGAAGTAGTGGTACAGATTCTTGGTCAAAGTTGATTGTTTGAACTTCACGGTTGATAATTAAGTTACGATAAATAGTAGGTAAAACTTATGCAAAAACAAAAAGTTATTTCACGTGAGACTGGTGTAGAAGATCAGCAGTACAAATGGGGTTTTGAATTTGATATTGAATCTGATATTGCTCCTAAAGGTTTAAGTAAAGATATTGTGAGATTTATCTCGAATAAAAAAAATGAACCGCAATGGATGCTAGATTGGAGATTAAAAGCATTCGAACTATGGGAAAAAGAAGGTGTTTCATCCTCTCCAAAATGGGCAAATGTAGAATTTCCTGAAATTAATTTCCAGGATATTATCTATTACGCAGCGCCGAAATCACAAGATGACTCTCCAAAGAGTTTAGATGAAGTTGATCCCGAACTTTTGGAAGCTTTTGATAAATTAGGTATCCCATTAGAGGAACAAAAAAAATTATCAGGAGTAGCTGTTGACGCAGTTTTGGATAGTGTTTCTGTGGCTACTACATATCAAGATATGTTGAAAGAGGCCGGAGTAATTTTTTGTCCGATAAGCGAGGCAGTTCAAAAATACCCTGATCTAGTTCAAAAATATTTAGGATCAGTAGTGCCTTATAGTGATAATTTTTACGCAACTTTAAATTCTGCTGTATTTAGTGATGGTTCATTTGTATATGTTCCACCTGGAGTAAGGTGTCCGATTGAATTAATGACATATTTCAGAATTAATGAAGTAGATTCAGGCCAATTTGAAAGAACATTAATTATAGCTGATGAGGGCAGTTATGTTAGTTATTTAGAAGGTTGTACTGCTCCTATGCGTAAAACTCATCAGTTGCATGCCGCAGTTGTTGAGTTGGTGGCACTTAAAGATGCAGAAATTAAATATTCTACTCTTCAAAATTGGTATCCTGGGGATAAAGAAGGAAATGGTGGAGTATACAATTTTGTTACAAAACGTGGAGCTGCTAGGGGTGAGAATTCTAAAATTTCTTGGACGCAGGTTGAAACTGGATCCGCCATTACTTGGAAATATCCGAGTGTTATTCTACAGGGAGATAACTCAACAGGTGAATTTTATTCAGTCGCTCTTGTGAATAATTATCAACAGGCTGATACTGGAACTAAGATGATCCACGTAGGTAAAAATACAAAAAGTACCATTATTGCTAAAGGAATCTCAGCAGGCAAAGCTCAAAATACTTATAGAGGGCAAGTTTCTATTTTGCCAAATGCTCATAATGCTAAAAATTTTACTCAATGCGATTCGTTACTTATAGGCGATGAGTGTGGAGCTCATACTGTGCCTTATATTGAAGTTCGGAATCCTTCAGCCGAAATGGGTCATGAAGCAACAACATCTAAAGTGAATGATGATCAATTATTTTATTTACAGCAAAGAGGAATTGACCTAGAAGAAGCAAACTATATGATAATTAATGGTTTTTGTAGAGGGATTTTTAAGGAACTTCCATTTGAGTTTGCTATGGAAGCTTCACAATTGCTACGAGTAAGTTTAGAAGGAACGGTAGGATAAGTAATGGATAATAATAAACCTCTTTTGATCGTTAATGATTTGCATGTGTCTATTGATGACA
>QCNV01000032.1 GCA_003213095.1 SAR202 cluster bacterium AG-426-M11
TTGCAACTATTGAAAACTTGGCGGAAATTGCAAGGTAGAAACAATAATTTTTTATTAGATTGGGGTTATACAAATGCAGCAGTCAAATGTTTTATTGATTTTGATTCATCTCGATTTAATGCATGGAAAGTAAAAATATCTTCTGAGATAGTTGGTGTAGGAATGGCAGGCAAAATAAATAATCAAATAGCAAATATGTTTATTGCCAAGACTAATATGAGTATTCATGGGGTATCAGAATTTTTACGATGGCAAATGTTTTCTAGGTTGGATGAATTTCAATTTGTTAATGATGCTAGTGATTTAGGTATAAGTGGTTTAAAACAACATAAATTAAAATTTAGGCCAATTGAGTTTCAGTCAGTCTACACAGCCAATTTGAATTTGACTGTGTAGATTGATCTCTATTTATTTTCCGTAAGTGGAAATAGTTTCTTCTTCTTTAGTAATCATTTCTAGAAGGACTGGTTGGCCTGAAGCAGTGATTTCAAGAGCTCTTTCTACAGCAGGCTTTATTTCATTAGGATTTGTAATTCTTTCGCCGTGAGCACCTAAGCTAGTAGCGGTATCAGAATAAATTCCTCCCAATTCGTTACTTTTCCAGTTTTCTGTAGCATGAGGGAAATGGTCAGTATAATGAGTCATTACTCCATTATTAAGAACTATGGTGATAGTTCCTAATTGAGATCTGACTCCAGTTTCTAGATCTAGTCCAGCCATTCCAAATGCAGCATCACCCATCACGTTAATGACTGTCTTGTCAGGAGCTGCAACTTTTGCTCCCAATGCTAATCCAAGTCCGTATCCTAATTGAGTAGATTTTCCCCATCCAATATACGATCTAGGTGTTAGGGCAGGCCAAAAAGGAACTAGTTGGTTTCTTGGGTATCCTGAATCATGGGTAATAATAGTGTTTTTAGGATCTACTGTATTCATGACTTCATGGAAGACTCTGTATGGGCTCATAGGTGTTTCGTCAGATGTGAGTCTTGGCATCCATTCATTCATAAATTCTGCTTTAATTTTTGCAACTTCATCTTTTGCTCCATTAACATCTGCTCTTCCATGTTCACCTAATTGAGATTTAGCTTCTTCAATCAACTGGCGTAATACAAGTTTTGCATCTCCTACAGCTCCAAACTGAACCCTGTAGTCTCTGTTTATATCCTCAGGTGTATTTGTTACTTGGGCTTTAATTACTTTTTCAGGCATGGGAACAGTGAAATTATTTATGACGAAACTTGTTCCTATCCCTAATATGAAATCAGTTGTTTGTAAAAATCTGTCAACCATCAATGTTCCAGTATTTCCTCCTGTACCTAATGCTAGGGGGTGATTTTCTGGATAAGCACTTTTTCCGGCCAAAGTTGTCATCACAGGGACGTTAACGAGCTCAGAAAATTCTATTAATTCATCTGATGCTTCAGCATATAAAATTCCCTGTCCCGCATTAATTATAGGTTTTTGTGCTTTTAACAAAGCAGTCACTATATCTCTAACATCTTCTGATGCAGCAGCTGTTTTGAATTGTCGAGTTACTTGATAATCTTCTATATCTGAAGGTACTTCAGCTTTGCCTACATCACCAGGTAATTCTAGTAAAACTGGTCCAGGGCGGCCATTTTTAATCTGAGTAAATGCTCTACTCACCATTTCAGGGATTCTTTCAACGGTATTTATTCTTCCCGCCCACTTTGTAATGTGTTGGTAGTTTGGAACAGAGTCAAAATTTGGATGTACTCCAACTCTTCTTTCAGTATATCCACCCGGAATTATCAACATTGGTACATTATCAGCATAAGCTTGAGCGACACCACCAAAGGCATTTTCAGACCCTGGGCCATGTTGCATAGTAAATACGCCAATTTTATTACCGTTATTAATCCTACTGTATGCATCTGCCATATTTACGCCAGCTCTTTCTTGTCGGCATAGAATCGGACGAATTCCCTCTTGAGAACATGCTTCAATCAAAGTTTGTGCAGGGAAGCATGAAATCCATTCAATTCCTTCTTTTTTTAGAATTTGAGCCATTAATTGGTCGCCATTCATTTTTTTCTCCTTAGTTTATTTTTTTGATAAAGCAAAATTAGCAGCATTTTCACCAGAAATTTTTCCAAATACTGCACCATTCATTAACCCGGATCCACCAGGGTAATTATTATAAAAAATCCCTCCAACTATTTCTCCAGACGCGTAAAGTCCTATTATGGGAAGATCTGCATTGTCTATCACTTGAGAATTTGAGTTTATTTTGAGTCCTCCAAAAGTGAATGTTATACCACAAGTAACTGCGTATCCTGTGTAAGGAGGTTGATCGATTTTTTGTGCCCAATTAGATTTTGGAGGTATTATTCCTTTAGTATGTTTATTATCTAAAATTGTAGGATTGAATTCTCCATCCTGTACAGAAGAATTATATTTATCAATTGTTTTTTCTAATCCATCAGGATCAATATCTAATCCTTGTGCTAATTCAGCTATGGTATTAGCTTCAAATTTTGTGACTTGATTAATGAAATATTCATCTCTTAGCAAATGTGAAGTTTTTTGGTCAAAAATTTGGAAAGCTGCTCTTTGTGGTTGATTTAGGATTTCTCTACCATATTTAGCGTAAGTATAATTCCTAAAATCAGCTCCTTCATCTACAAATCGGTCTCCGTTGACATTGACAATTAATCCGAAAATGTACGAGTGTTTTTGAAATAAATCAGCAATATTTCTGTCTCCGTAAGCGGGTGAATTTAAATCCCAAGCTACAGAATGGCACCCACTCCAATGGCCGGCTGATTGTGCTCCAATATTTAATGCCATATTTATTCCGTCACCAGTGTTAAATTGTGTTCCTCTTACTTTAGCTAATTCCCATCCAGGCCCAAGATAACGGGTACGCATTTCAGGATTAGCTTCAAATCCGCCACATGCTAGTACAACAGAATGGCAAGATATATTTTGATATCCTTGTGGTGACTTAATTCTAATGCCGCTGATATCACCATTTTCGTTTTGTAGTATTTCTGTAGCAGAACTTTGATATTTGATGTCTATTTCTGATTTTTTGACAATTTCAAAAAGCGAGTCAGATAATCCTTTGCCACCTCCAACTGCTTCTACAATTAGTCCCCCAACAAATCTTCTGATTCCTTCATGTTCATAAGATTGTCTACCGTATGCCAGTATCCATGGAACGCCCTGGTTTTTCATCCATTCCATAGTGTTTAAAGAATTACTTGTTAATGTTTGTAGTAACTCTGGATCAGATAGCCCTTCTGTGACCCTCATAACATCTGAATAGAATTCTGATTCTGAGTAACTTCCTACATCCAATTTAGATTTTTCATCCTCTGAAAGTCCGTCAATTAGTTTATCGATATCTTTTATTCCGCTATATGCAAATCGAAACAGTCCACCGGTAAAATAAGAATTTCCACCACTTAGGTGTTCAGGGGCTTTTTCTAATACTAAGGTTTTGGCACCAGCTTCTTTGGCTGCTAAAGCAGCGCATAAAGCTGAGTTTCCTGCCCCCACTACTACTACATCGTAAATCTCATTCATTTAAAAAATTATCCATTTAAATATTTGCCTGACTAACTTAATCTAATCTACTTGAATAATCAATGTTGCTTGACCCTCAAAATGATACATGGGAAAATTTTTAACTGTGTTTAACAAAAGAATAGGGTTTAAATGCATTACAACGTTGCAGGTTTGTTAAAAGAAAGCAGTGGCTATAAATCAATGGAAACTGTTGATGAAATTTTTTTTGTTGAAGAAATGGATCGTCAAGCAGATGCTTTTGGTAAATTGGTTTTTATAAGAACTGACAAAGGGATTTGGGTTAGTGGGGAGATTGTAGTGTTGATAGAATTAGATTGTGGTGCGTGTTTGAATAAATTTGAATTTCAATCTCAAATCAATTTAGAAGAAGAATTTATTCCTTATATTGATATGAGAAACAATTCAATTATTCATGTTCAGAAAGAGGAAGGTAATTTTAGAATTGACTCTGATAACCTCATAGATTTAGAGGAAGCTATGTCTCAATATACTTTTATGAAAATCCCTTTTTCACCACGGTGTACTGTTCAATGTAAAGGATTATGTGTAAAGTGTGGTGTGGATTTGAACACAAACAATTGTGATTGTAATACTAAACAAATAGATTCTAGGTGGGCTCCTCTAGAAAGTTTGTTAGATTCTATAAAAGAATGATTATAAGAATTAATATAGAAAGGAAAAAATATGCCTCCATTACCTAAGAAAAAACATTCTAGAAAGCGTAAAGCTGGGCGAAATGCTCATAACGGGATGAAGAAAGTTACATTTTCAAAATGTGCAGAACCAGATTGCGATAGTATGGTGATCCCTCACAGGGTTTGTGTTAAGTGTGGGAAATATGCAGGTCGTGATGTGGTTTCTCAAAAAGAAACACAAGCAGAGGTATAGGTATTTAAAATGAGTCAGCAGACTAAATATGCTTTTTTGTTTCCGGGTCAGGGAGCCCAATCAGTTGGGATGGGACAAGAGCTTTATCAACAATCAGAACAAGCAAAAATAATTTTTGATTCTATTGATGATTCATTAGGTCGTTCACTAACAAAAATTATGTTTGAAGGCCCTGAAGATGAGTTGAGAGAAACTATTAACGCTCAACCTGCAATTATGGCGGTAAGTTTGGCTTGTTTAAGTGCTATGAAAGCTGAACTTGGAGATTCTTTTTTATCTTCTCCCTCAATGATGGCTGGCCATAGTTTAGGTGAATACTCAGCTTTAGCTGCCTCAGGGGTCTTATCTGTTGCTGATGCTTCTCTTCTTGTACAAAAACGCGGTGAATTGATGCAACTTGCTTGTGATCAAAATCCAGGAACAATGGCAGCTATATTAGGGATGGACCAAGACTTGATTTTTGAAATTGCAAAATCTTCAGGAACATATGTTTCTAATATTAATACTCAAGAACAAATAGTGATTAGTGGCGAAAAAGAAAAAATACAAATTGCTATGGATATGGCTTCAGAAAAAGGCGCAAAAAGAGTAATCCCACTTAATGTAGGTGGAGCATTTCATTCTGGTTTGATGGAACCTGCGAGACCAGGACTAGAAGAGGCAGTTGAATCTGTGGGATTTACTGATTCTTCAGTTCCGATTGTTGCAAATTGTAGTGCACAGCCTATTTCTGATTCTGAATCGATTAAAAAAGAATTGGTTACTCAAATTTCAGGTTGTGTTAACTGGAAAGATACAATTCAATACATGATTGATCAAGGTGTTACTGATTTTTATGAAATTGGTCCTGGAAGAGCGTTAAGTGGAATGGTTAAAAAAATTAACAAAGAAATGAATACTTTTAATATCTCTGATTTAGTTTCAATTAGAGAATTGAAGACTAGTTAAGTGATTTGTTTGGAAAGAGTAAATACTAAATCTGATGCTAGAGCAGTTATGTTGCAATGTTTGTGTGAGTATGATTTAGTGGATCATGATATAGTTCCAGTAATGTCTAGAGTTTTTGATAACTCAGTTTTTACAAATGAAGCTACTCTGTTCTCGAAACTGATTATTGAAAAAATTCAAGAAAATAAAATTGAAATTGATCAAATTATTAGTAGTAATGCGCCTACTTGGCCGATTGATCAATTACCTACTGTGGATCGAAATATTCTTAGATTGGCTCTCACTGAGATCATTTGGATACAGCAAGCTCCTTCTGCAGTGGTGATAAATGAGGCAGTTGAATTAGCAAAAATTTTTGGGTCTGAAGGTTCATCAAAATTCGTAAATGGTGTGCTAGGCTCATATGTAAAATATAATTAATATTTGGGGGTAAAAAATGTCACTTTTAGAGAGAGTACAAGCTGTAGTTGCAGATAAATTAAGTATTGATGAATCTGAAGTAGTGCCCGAGGCTTCATTTACAGAAGATTTAAATGCTGATTCATTAGATTTGGTTGAATTGATTATGGCTTTTGAAGAAGAATTTTCTGAAGGAGATGTAGAAATTGAGATCTCTGATGAAGATGCAGAAGGAATTACAACTGTACAGGCTGCAATAGATTATTTACAGTCTCATGGTGTAGAAGCGTAACTACCTATCATTTTATAAATTATCTAAGTAAGACTGTAGAATTACGGTAGCAGAAGCAGAATCAATTAAATTTTTAGGAATATGTTTTTTAGATCTTTTTGAATGATTTAGATTGATTGATTCCAATATTTTCTTTTTGGCTTCAATAGTAGAGTACCGTTCGTCAATAGTGATGATGGGCGTATTTGTGAGATCGGAAATTTCATTGATAAAATTCTTGGTTTTTCCATATTGGACTCCTTTTTCCCCTGAGGGTAAATAAGGAAGTCCTATGAGAATAGCAGCAACATTATTTCTATCAACAAATTCTAGAATTTCGTGTAATGCATTACCAGTTTGGACCGTTTTAACTGGAGAAGCTAAAGTTTTTGTGGGATCACTAATTGCAATTCCTATTCTAGATTCTCCTACATCTAAAGCTAGGATAGGTTGTTGATCATTTAGCATTTGATATTTGTTCTTGAATGATATCAGGTACTATAGAGATGGCTTCATGAAGTTTGTCGGAGTTTTTGCCTCCTGCTTGAGCTGAGTCGGCTCTTCCTCCGCCTCCACCTTCTAATAGGGCAGCTATCGTTTTAGCAATATCTGAAGAATTTACACCTTTTTCTATGGTGTCTTTTGTGGCCATTATAATTACTATCGGGTTTTTGTTGATGATTGCACCCAAACAAATTACGCCGCTAGAAATTTTATCTTTTAGCCAGTCTCCCATACTTCTAAGGTTTTCCTGTGATGATGCTTGAGTGACCGAATAAATCATTTTTAATCCATTCATTTCATGTGTTTCGTTAAGTAAGCTTTGAGCAGCTAATTTAGATAACTCTGATTCTAGTTTGCTCTTGTCATTATTAGATTGTTCTAATTGTTGTAATAGAGCTAGGATTCTATCTTCTATTTGGGCGGGATTAGTTTGAAGGATTTGTGAGATTTTTGCATCGGTTATTGATTTTTCCCAAATTATTTTTTCAGCAGCTTCTCCACTTACTGCCTCTATTCGTCGCATACCAGAACCAATGCTCGATTCATTTAATATAATTACGGTCCCCAACTCTCCTGTTTGAGTGGCGTGAGTTCCCCCGCAAACCTCAAAACTGAAAGTATTGCCATTTGAAATTTCTATTAATCTGACGTGCTCTTCATATTTATCACCAAAGAATGCCAATGCACCTCTTTTGATGGCTTCTGCATATGTGTCTTCATCTTTAATGATTTTTGCATTGTGTCTTATTTTTTGATTTACCAAATGTTGAACATGCCACAATTCTTCTTCAGTTAATGCTTGGAAGTGACTGAAGTCGAATCTTAATCTTTCTGGAGTTACTAGAGATCCAGCTTGGCGTACATGATCACCTAAGACCTCCCGAAGTGCCGCGTGGAGCATATGAGTGGCAGTGTGGTTTCTACCTGTATTTATTCTTTTTAGTCGGTCTACTTCAGCAGATACTCTTTCTCCTATTGATAATTTGCCATTTATAATTTTCCCATAATGTACAGTTAGACCAGGTATTGCTTGCTGTGTATCTGTGATTTCAATCTCACAGTTTTCATTGATTATTTTTCCTGAATCTCCTACTTGGCCACCACCTTCAGAGTAGAACGGGGTTTCTTGCAAAATTATTTCTATAGAATTGTTAGATTGGGTAATGTTTTCTACAGAAATATCATTTGAAAGTAGTCCCACAACTACAGATTGATTTGATGTGGTTTCGTATCCTACAAATTTTGTTTTTCCAATTCCTAGACTGTCATAAGTTCTTAGTTTTGCATTGTCATCTTTAAATTGGGAATGAGATCTAGCTCTAGTTCGCTGTTTTTCCATTTCAGCTTGGAAAGATTCTAGATCGACTGATACATTATTTTCATTTGCTATCTCTTCTGTCATTTCTATGGGGAACCCATAAGTATCCCAAAGTTTAAAAGCTATCTCTCCTGATAATTCCGACACGTTGATTAGAGAATTCTGTAGCATGTTTAATCCATTTTCAAAAGCCTGTTCAAATCTATCTTCTTCAAGTTGAAGAACTGTTTGAACAAATTCTTTGTGATGGTTTAGTTCAGGGTAAGTTGTACTCATTTGATTGATCACTTCTTCAGACAAATTTTTTAAGAATTGCCCTTCAATTCCGATTTTTTTTGCCAAACGTATCGCTCTTCGGATTACCCTTCTTAAAACATAACCTCTACCTTCGTTACTAGGAATAACTCCGTCAGTTGTTAAAAATGTACAGCTTCTAGAGTGTTCTGCAATTCCTCTAATTGCATAATCTTTTTCGAGGCTTTCTCCATATTTAATACCACTTAATTGTTCGATTTTTTGAATCAAAGTTTGAAAAATATCAGTTTCATACATTGTTTGAGCGTTTTGCATGATGATAGTGAGTCGTTCTAGCCCCATTCCTGTATCTATACTTGGAGCAGGCAACGGATCTCTTTTACCTGAAGGATGATGATAAAACTGCATGAAAACTAAGTTCCATAGTTCCACAAATCTAGTGCATTTTTCACCAGACTCCATCAAAGTGTCGCAGTTAGGTTTACAGCTCGGTGCTAGGCATCCTTTTTTTTCGCCAAAATCATAATGCAGTTCACTGCATGGTCCGCAAGGGCCTTCATCTCCATGAATTGGAGGTCCCCACCAATTATCAGAGTCTCCAAATTTAAATATGCGATCTTTAGAAATACCGGCATCGAGCCACAATTTTAATGCTTCATCATCTGTGTGATGAACTGTGACTGCGAATTGTTCTTTTGCTAGTCCCATAGAAAGTGTAAGAAATTCTAAAGAATATGAAATTGCTTCTTTTTTAAAATAGTCGCCTATACTGAAATTTCCCAGCATTTCAAACATTGTGTTGTGTGTGGCATCTCCAACCTCATCTATATCTGGAGTTCTAAAGCATTTTTG
>QCNV01000033.1 GCA_003213095.1 SAR202 cluster bacterium AG-426-M11
ATGTTACCAAAAAAATATTCCTGGTACTAAAATGTTATCTCGGTTGAAAATTTATTCGGATGAAACTCATCCACATCAAGCTCAAATTAATAGTAAAAGTAGTTAGGAGAAATTAGTTGGTCAATCAAGGATATACATACGCTGTAGGTAAACGAAAGACTGCTGTAGCTCAAGTTAGACTATATCAGGATGAGGGTCCTATTGTAATTGATGACAAATTAATTGAAGATGCCTTTCCGTATAGCATATGGCAACAAGTAATTAATGAGCCATTTACAGTTACCAGTACTCAAGGTAAATATCGCGTGGTTGCTAAAGTAAGAGGTGGAGGAGTTAATGGTAGAGCCGGAGCTATCAGGCATGGTATAGCTAGAGCATTATCTGAAATTGATGATGGGAAATTTAGAGATCAATTAAAGAAAGCTGGCTTGTTGACTCGTGATGCTCGAATTAAAGAAAGAAAGAAACCAGGTCTAAAAAGAGCTAGAAAAGCTAAACAATATACAAAGAGATAATTCTATCTTTGTGAGGGAGCCAAAGTTTGCCTCCTACACCCAAAAATGACAAATCTGATCCACCTTTGAATTTTCCTTTTTTGAAAGAGGAAAATAGGCTTTCCATGGCTATGGAGAATTATCTTTTATCGATTTTAAGATTACAAGAACAGAAAATTAAAGTTTCTGTTGTTCAATTATCTGAGTATTTTAAAAATTTACCCAAGGCAGAAGGTTTAGGCACGTCTTTACCGTCAGTTAGCGCAATGGTGAGACGATTATCTAGAGAAAAACTCATTCAAACTGCTAAAGATAAACAGATTGAATTTACAACATTGGGACTTCAATTAGCTCAAAGTATTTTGAGAAGGCATCGGTTAGCTTCTAGATTAGCAGTGGATATTTTGGGTGTTGAATTGAAATATGCACATAGAGAAGCTCACAGATTAGAACATGCAATATCACCATATTTAGAACACAAGATTATTGAAGTTTTAGAACATCCTGTTACTTGCCCATTTGGTCATCCGATTCCCGGGTCTACATATTTAACACCTAAAGATCTTATTCCTTTATTTGAATCTAACCCGGGCGAAATTTATTTTATTAATCGAATTCCTGAAGATGATGAGATGTTGTTGGAATATTTAGTAGAAAACAATTTTCTTCCAGGTACAGAAATTGTGTTAAAAGACATCTCTTTGCCAAGAGGTGTGATTACTGTTTCTTGTCTAAAAGTTGAAGTAGCTTTAGGGCTTGATGTTTCAAAGAAGATTTGGGTGACAAAGGAAAATAATTGAAAATCGTTTCTAAGCTTCAAATGCAAGCAATAGAAAATTTTTCTTTTCAAAATGGAATTAGTAATCTTGATTTGATTAAAAATTCCGGATTGCTTATTTCAAATTTTATTAGTGAACGATTCTCTAAGCAATCTGATCAAATTCTTGTTTTATTAGGCTCTGGTACAAACGGGTCTGATGGAATTATTGCTGCATCTAATTTGATATTTAGAGGCTATGATGTTTCGATTGTAATTTTGCGACCTAGGTTGAAAAATGATAAAGATTTGCAGAGATTATATGCACAACAAGAATCCCAAATTTTTGATTATTCAGAGAACCAATCAAAATTTTCTATTAATCAATTTACAGAATTGATTAATAAGTCTGATGTGATTGTTGATGCTGTTTTTGGTACTGGGTTATCTAGACCTATAAATTTTGAGTTAGGGAATTTTTTTAAAATTATTCAAGACAATCAATCAACTAAATCAATAATTTCTGTAGATCTTCCTTCTGGTCTAAATCCTGATAATGGAAAAGTTGATCCATCTGCTATTTCTGCTGATTTTACACTTGCTTTAGGTTTTCCTAAATTAGGGCATTTTAATCCTTTAGCTATCGAATATGTTGGTGACTTAAATGTATTGGATATTGGTTTAAATCAAGAATTTGAAGAAAATATTTTAACTAGAACTATTCCTACTCCCTCATTTAATGAATTTCCTGTAAGAAAATTAAATTCTAACAAGGGAACTTTTGGTAAAACATTGATAATTGGTGGATCAAAAAATTTTCCAGGCTCTGTTAGTTTAGCTGCAAATGCCGCTTATAGAGTAGGATCAGGGTTAATTGAAGGAATGATTCCGGCCAATATTATTGGTGCATTTTCAGCATTGACACCTGAAGCAATAGTCTTTCCTTTGCCTATTGATCAATTTGGTGAAATGGAAATGACACCTACTACTAATTTGAGTATTGCCTCAGAAATCAATCAATATTCATCAATTTTATTAGGTTGTGGGTTAGGAATTTCTGCAATTAAGATTCAATTTGTACAAAACTTGTTATTTTCATCTAGTGCACATTCAAAATTTGTGATCGATGCAGACGCTCTAAATATTTTATCTAACACATATAAGTGGTGGGATAGATTTTCAACAAAGGCAGTTTTAACACCACATTTAAAAGAAATGGCTAGATTAACTCGGATGAGTATTTTAGATATCCAAAATGATAGAGTTGAAGTTGTAAGACACTTTGCTCAATATTGGAATAAGATAATAGTTTTAAAAGGTGCCTTTACATTGATTGGTTTTCCAACTGGTGAAGTACTAGTTAATCCTGAATCTAATCCTTTATTAAGTACTGCCGGAACAGGTGATGTTTTGGCTGGAATGATAGCGGGTTTTGTTTCTCAAGGATTGTCTCTTGAGAAGTCCTCAGAATTGGGTGTTTTTATTCATTCTGAAATTGCAAAAAATGAAAAACACATTAAAGGGACCTCTGGTTTATTAGCCTCAGATTTGGTTAATAAAATTCCTGAAGTTATAAATGTGTTTCGAGATAAAAATGGTTAATTTACAAGGAAAAGATAAATCAAAATTTGTTTCAAATATGTTTAATCGTATTTCTGCAAGATATGATTTGCTGAATTCAATAATGACTTTAGGTATGCATTATGCATGGAGAAAAAAAGCAACTAAATATTTAAAAAAATCTAATACTGGAACAATTTTAGATGTTGCTACAGGAACAGGAGATTTTGCTTTTGAAATTTTAAACCAAAAAATTGCAAATAAAGTAGTTGGTTTAGATTTCTCTGTTGAAATGTTGAATATAGGTCAAATTAAATCTGAAAAAAGAAATTTTGATAAAAAATTTGTTCCAGTAGTTGCAGATGCTCACGAATTACCTTTTGCCGATAACAGTTTTGAATCTATTACTATCGGATTTGGAGTTAGGAATTTTGTAGATTTATCTACAGCTTTAGAAGAATTATTGCGAGTTTTAGTTCCCGGAGGCAATTTAGTTATATTAGAAATAGTAAAACCAGAAGGGAAGATTATGTCGAGATTATTTCCACTGTATTTTGAAAAAATCACTCCTAGAATTGGTTCGATTTTTGCAGGTGACCGTGAAGCGTATACTTATTTACCTCAATCAGTTTCTAATTTTTTAACTTCTACACAATTAGCTGTTTTGATGACGAAAAAAGGTTTTAAGAAACCGGTAGTGAAGAAATTGGCTTTTGGTACGGTAGCTATTGTTGTGGGTCAAAAAAACGAGTAATTTCATGGCGCACAAATTCAAAACATCAGATTTTAATTATGACTTACCTCAATCGTCTATAGCTCAATTTCCTGCTGAACCTAGAGATCATTGTAAATTGATGGTTTTGGATAAAAAATCTGGCAATTTAAATCATGTTAAATTTTTTGAAATATTAAAATTTCTTCAAGAAGGTGATTTATTGGTGTTTAATGACACTAAAGTGTTTCCAGCGAGACTTTACGGAACTGATAAAAAATCATTAAAACCGATTGAAATTTTATTGCTTACCAAAATCGAAGACGGTTTATGGACTTCTTTAGTGAAGCCAGGTAAAAGAATGAGGTTAGGTTCAAAATTTGTTATAGGCAATCAACATAATCAGATTCATGGAGTTGTTGAGCAAGTGAATGATTCAGGTTCTAGAATTATTCGGATAGATGACGATAGTTTGATTTATAAGTTGGGAGAATTGCCGTTACCTCCTTATATAAAAAAATCAGTGGGTACATCAGATAATTATCAAACTGTTTATGCAAAACATGAAGGTAGTGTTGCAGCGCCTACAGCTGGATTGCATTTTACTCAAAGTCTTTTAGAGCAAATCAAACTTAAAAAAATTGAGACTCTGTTTGTGACATTACATGTTGGGTGGGATAGTTTTAGGCCAGTTAAGGATGAAAATTTAGAAAATCATCAAATGCACTCGGAGTATTGGGAATTAACCGATGAGGCAGCTATAAAAATTAAAAATGCTAAAAATGAGGGTAGAAGAGTCATTTCTGTTGGTACAACAGCTTTACGTTTATTAGAAAATGTAGCTGATATCTCAGGAGGTTATAAAAATATTAAAGGTGGAACAGGTTGGGCTGACATATTTATTACTCCAGGTTATGAGTTTCAAATAGCAGATGGATTAGTAACTAATTTCCATCTTCCCAAATCTACCCTACTCATGTTAACTTCAGCTTTATCTTCTAGAGACCATATTCTCAATGCTTATCAAATTGCTGTAGAAAATGATTACAAATTTTATAGTTTTGGCGACGCAATGTTGATAATTTAGAGTAGTATCAATAAAAAACTTGGTGTATTTTTATTATTAGGAAATTTTTAAGTAAGTACTTTTTTATGCCAAATCCTAAAATTTTAGTAATTGAAGATGAAGAAAATATAAGAGAAGCAGTGGTTTATAGTCTTTCTCAGGAAGGTTTTGATGTTTATTCAGCTAATGACGGTGAAGAAGGACTCAATAAAGCAAAATCTTTAAGTCCTGATCTAGTTTTATTAGATGTGATGTTGCCTAAGCTAGATGGATTTGAAGTCTGTCGAATGATTAGGAAAGATCTTGATTTACCTGTTTTTATGTTGTCTGCTAAAGGTGAAGAGATTGATAGAGTTGTTGGGCTTGAATTAGGAGCTGATGATTACATTACTAAACCTTTTAGTATGAGGGAATTAGTTGTAAGAATTCGAAATATGCTTAAAAGATCTTCAAACTTATTATCATCTACCCTTTCTGATGATGAATTAATTATTATTGGGAATTTAAGTATTGATACGAAAAGTCATAAAGTAAAAATAGATAATCAAGAGATTAATCTAAAGCCTAGAGAATTTGAATTACTATATCTTTTAGCTTCAAATCAAGGAAAAGCTTTATCTAGACATCAAATTTTAGAAAAGCTTTGGGGCCATCAGTATATTGGAGATATCAGAACAGTTGACGTTCATGTTCGTTGGATTAGGGAAAAAATTGAGGACGATCCTAGTTCCCCATCCAGGTTGGTAACAATTAGAGGAATCGGATATAGATTCGATGGGTGAAAATAGTGAGGAATTTTGATTTAGTTAAATTAGTTTTGACTATTTTGCCTAGCTTTTTAATTTTGTCTGCATTTGCAGCAAGTTTTTTATTAGTGTTTTTTGTTGACTCTCAATTATTCCAAGTTTTTTTCTCTTTTTTGGTAATCATATTATTTTTTGTAATTGCTGGAATAAGCATAAAAGTTATTAATGATCAAAAATATATTTTAGATCTGTTGACAGATGGTATGGAACATCTCAAATCAGAGTCATATGATTTCACGTTACCAGCAACTAAAAAAGGAAAACAAAATGAATTAATTTCCATTTTTAATGAAATGGCACAAAAAATGGAAATTAATCTTAGTCAAATGAATTTGGATGCAGAAACATTATCAGTAGTTTTGGACAATATGGATGATTCTGTGATGGTAGTGAATAGTTCAAATGAGATTGATTTGATGAATAATTCAGCTCTTTCTCTTTTTAATTTTACAGGTCAAAGTTTTAAAAGAAGACGATTGTCTGATGTGGTTAGATATCATCAAATTCTCCAATTAGTAAATTCATCTAGGGAATCTAACGAAACTTTAAATCTAGAAATAGAATTATTTGACTTAAGTAAAACTTTTTTTGTTTCTTCTACCCCATTAAATTTTCAGAATGAAAAATCTATACTTTTGAATTTTCACGATCTCTCAGACCTTTACCAGCTGGATAATACTAGAAGAGAATTTGTGAGCAATGTTTCTCATGAATTAAGAAGTCCAATTACTTCAATTTCTGTAATGCTTGAAACATTGGAATCAGGTGGAATTAATGATGAAAGTGTACGAGATAAATATTTAGAAAGAATTTCGGGAGAAGTCACTCGAATGACACTGCTCATCAATGATTTATTAGAACTTTCTAGAATAGAAAGTGGTGTAGATCAAATTGAAATGGATCATTTAAATCTAGTTTCAATCATCGAAGAGTCTATTAATATGGCTAAGAATAGGTTTTATGGTGATCATCCTGAAATAAGAAACCTTGCAGATTCTGAGATTGTTGTTAATGGCACTAAAGATCACATTATCCAAATATTTGTTAATTTGATAGAAAATGCAATCAAATATACGGATAAAGATGGGGAAATTAGTGTTTCTACTGAAATTGATGGCCAATTTGTGAAAATTAACATTCGAGATTCTGGACAAGGAATTGATGATGAACACATTTCTCATTTGTT
The DNA here is from genome assembly GCA_003213095.1 of SAR202 cluster bacterium AG-426-M11. Lineage (GTDB taxonomy): Bacteria > Chloroflexota > Dehalococcoidia > Lucifugimonadales > UBA826 > AG-426-M11. The sequence goes on from QCNV01000033.1 coordinate 6,582, forward strand.
TGAAAGATTTTACAAGGCGGATAAATCTAGATCTGATTCTGGTACAGGTCTTGGGTTAGCTATAGTCAAACATTTAACTCAAACTCAGGGTGGGTCAGTATCTGTAACAAGTCAAATTGGTGAGGGTAGTGTTTTCTCATTTACACTCCAATTGGCTCAATAATATTTCTCTAATTAGTCTTTAATTAGTTGTTAATTTATCGTTAAATTTTGCTTTAGTGTACTGAGTTTATTCTAATTGTATTGAATATATACTAATCCAAACGGAGGCCCAATAAACTAATGATTTTATATAGTAAAAGTTTAAAATTGTATTTTTTGATTTCACTATTTGCTTTATTCACTGCA
>QCNV01000034.1 GCA_003213095.1 SAR202 cluster bacterium AG-426-M11
GCATATGGCTATAAATCTTATAAAAGCAGGTCATTCTATTAAAGTCTTTGATATTAACAGCCGTGTTGTAGATGAGCTATGTGAACTCGGTGCAAGTAAGGCAAATTCCCCTCAAGATGTTTGTTTAGAAACCAAATTAGTATTTACCTCTCTACCTACTCCTCAAATAGTTGAAGAAGTATTCATGTCTGAGGGTGGAATACTTTCACAAGCATCTCCTGGAACCACTATGATAGATTTGAGTACTACAGATCCAGAAACAATCAAAAGAATCGCATCTCATGGTTCGAAAATTAACGTACACTTGCTTGATGCCCCGGTAAGTGGAGGAACCACTGGAGCTGAAAATGGCACCCTATCCATCATGGTTGGTGGAGATAAAAATAAATTTAAAGAATTCGAGCCAATTCTAAACATTTTGGGAGATAAAGTGATGTACTGCGGAGATTTAGGTAGCGGTGCAATATGTAAAATAGTTAATAATTTGATAGGAATGTCTGTAGGTGTACTTTTATCAGAAGCGTTCACGTTAGGAATTAAATCTGGAGTTAATGCATCAATATTATATGAAGCTATATCAAAAAGTAGCGGAAACACAGGACAAATGCACACTTTTCCAAATAATGTCTTTATAAATAATTTTGACCCTGGTTTTAAGTTAGAATTGGGAGCAAAAGATGTAGGATTAGCTACTGAAATGGGAAGAAAAACTGGGGTTCCTATGGAAGTATCAAATTTAATTCATCAAAAATATATAGAAGCTATGAACAAATCACTAGGTAAAGAAGTTAGTTTAGCAATAGTGAAACTTCAAGAAGAAAAATCTGGTGTAAAAATCAGATATAAACAATAGATTTGACAAACAACTTAATAAAATCTAAGATACATTAAAATTTAATATATCGTCGATAGAGTGGCAAGCTAGGCCCCAATCCTTTTAACTTGTCCGGCAACCTTCAACCTTAAAGGTGCCCTTGGGAAATAAGACGAGGTTCTTAAGAACAAAGGGTGCGGCGCTCTCCGTACGGAGAGCTTTTTTTTTGACATTTTCGCACCTTATACAAGGAGAGTGCTATATGTCATATGTTACTAATCTAATCTGTAGAGAATGCGGAGCTGAGTACAAAACTCAACCATTAAATGTATGTGAATTTTGCTTTGGTCCATTAGAAATCCAATACGATTTCACTAAAATCAAAAAAGATGTTTCTAAAAAAACTATTTCTAATGGACCAAATTCTATGTGGAGATATTCCCAGTTTCTTCCAGTAGATATCGAAAACGCTATTGATATAGGTACAGGGTTCACTCCTTTAATTCACGCGAAAAATCTCGGAAAACAATTAGGTTTAGATTCCCTTTATATAAAAAATGACAGCGTAAATCCTACTTTCTCTTTTAAAGATAGACCTGTCGCAATCACTACCACAAAAGCCTTAGAATTTGGATTTGAAGTTCTAGCTTGTGTGTCAACTGGAAATTTAATGGGATCAGTAGCGGCACATGGTTCAAAAGCCAATCTAGAAACTTATGTATTTTATCCTCAAGATTTAGAATTATCTAAAATTTACGGCGCAGCCGTTTATGGTTCAAAAATGATTGCTATTGAGGGGAATTATGATGATGCTAATCGTTTTTGTAGCGAACTATCTGACATATACCCGTGGGCATTTGTAAACATAAATATGCGTCCGTTTTATGCTGAAGGAAGCAAAACATTAGGATATGAAATAGCAGAACAATTAGGATGGAAGGCACCCAATCATTGTGTAGTCCCAGGGGCATCAGGAGAACTTCACACAAAAGTCTGGAAAGGTATACAAGAATTTATTGATTGTGAGTTAATAGAAAATGTAATCCCTAAAATGCATCTGGCACAACCAGAAGGCTGTGCACCAATCTCTTCGGCTTTCAATTCTAATTCCCGTCAGATAAATCCAGTCAAACCATCTACAATTGCAAAATCATTAGCAATAGGGAATCCAGCATCAGGACCATATTCTGTAGATGTGTTAAACCAAACACATGGAAGTGCTGAAATAGCTTCTGAAAATAGCATCATTGACTCTATTAAACTTTTGGCAGAAACAGAGGGAATATTCACTGAAACAGCGGGTGGTGTAGTAATTTCGAGTTTAAAAGAATTAGTCAAGAAAGGCAAAATCAAGAAAGATGAAACCGTTGTAGCGTTCATAACTGGTAATGGATTAAAAACACTTGAGAGTATGGGAGAAATAAAGGAAAATACAGTATCGTGCATGCCCAACATATCATCATTTGATCTCGTAAAATCAAACTTTAAAATTTAAAAACTAAAAGGAAAATTAATGAGTGCAACAGTTAGAATCCCCACTCCATTACGTAAAGTCACTAATGGTGCTGATAGAGCCACAGTAGAAGGAAACTCTATTTCAGAAATTATTGAGTCATTAGACAATCAATTTCCTGGCATAAAAAAAAGAATCTGTGAAGATTCAGGAGAATTAAGAAGTTTTGTCAATGTATATGTCAATGGAGATGACATTAGATTCTCAGATGGAATTCACACATCGATTTCTTCTGGAGATGAAATAAGTCTAGTGCCAGCAGTTGCGGGTGGATAACTTAATTCTTTCTTTGGATTAATCTTTGATTTTCATCAGCAATTTGATAATCATTTAAATAATCAATACTAAATCTTTCAAATTGATTATTCTCTATACTACTCCTAATTTGATTCATCAAATTCACTAAAAATCTTAAATTGTGAATTGATGCTAATTTATAAGCAAGGTACTCTTTGGCCCTAAACAAGTGATGAAGATAAGCAGCAGTAAAATTTTCACAAAAATAACAATCACATGTTTCATCAAATTTTCTATCTAAATCTCTATAGAACTTTTTTGTAATATTTTTTCTTCCAAATCTAGTAAAAAGAGCTCCATTTCTAGCAACTCTAGTTGGGAGCACACAATCAAACATGTCTACACCATTTTTAACTCCAACCAATAAGTCTTCAGGAGACCCCACTCCCATTAAATATCTAGGTTTATTTTCAGGTAAAAGTTGAGTAGTAAAAGCAAGTGTTTTATACATTTCTTCTTTAGATTCCCCCACACTAAGGCCACCGATTGAATACCCTGGCAAATCAAAAGAAGTCATCATCTCTACAGATTTTTCTCTTAAGTTTGTAAATAATCCACCTTGAACAATCCCAAATAAATCTCCATTAAAGTCTCTTTTTGCTTTCAAGGATCTTTCCATCCATCTTGAGGTCATTTGCAAAGCTTCATCAATCTGAGATGAATTTGAATTAGGTGGTAAACAAACATCAAGAGGCATCCAAATATTTGATCCTAACTCAAATTGAATTTGAATTACTTTTTCAGGAGTAAGAATATGAGAGCTGCCATCAATATGAGATTTAAAACTGATCCCATCTTCTGTGATTTTACGTAAATGCTCTAAACTAAAACCTTGAAAACCACCGCTATCTGTTAGAATCGGGCGATCCCAATTCATAAATTTATGTAATCCACCCAGCTTCTGAATCAAATCTGAACCAGGTCGTAAATTTAGATGGTAAACATTCCCCAAAATAATTTCAGCGCCTAATTTTTCTAAATCGAAGTTATCTAAAGCTTTGACTGAACCTTGAGTAGCTACAGGCATAAATACTGGAGTTTGAATACTGCCAGCTGAAGTTTCTAAAATACCAGCACGCGCAGACCCTTCCTTGGCTTTTAAAGAAAATTTCAACTAAATCTCCAACTGCTAAATTATATGAATTTTAAATCCTTCTAAAAATAATTGTATTCCTAAAATTAAAACTACTACTAACAATAATCTTAAAATCCATACACCTTCAATTTTTTGAGAAATCCATGCCCCTACCTGTCCTCCTACCATTAATCCCGCCCCAGCACATACTAACGTTGGGAAAAATTGAATATTTCCTAAATAAGCATATGTGATAGAACCTAATGTTGTATAAATACATAAAGAAAAAATAGATGTGGCTACAGCTATTTTGATAGGAAAATGAAATCCATAAACCAAAATAGGTGTACGTAAAAACCCACCACCTGTTCCAAAAAAACTTGAAACAAAACCCAAAAAAACATTCACAATCCCCAATCCTAATTCGTGAACTTGGTAAACATATTTTTCATTATTTTGAGTATTAATATATCGACTTTTTATAAATCTTAATTCTAGAACTGAATTCTCAATTGCATTGTGAGTAGGGAGATCATTTAGATTTTTCCTTAAAAACATATATATAGATAAGGAAACCAATAAAACTCCAAATAAAATTTTAAAAATATCTTGAGGAACTGTCTGTAAAAATATAGGAGCAATTACAGCTCCTGGAATAGAAAGTAATCCAGAAATAATTCCGCTACGATAATCAATCATATGTTTTCTATGATAAGCCCAAGCTCCTGAAAAGCTATTGATAGTTACCAAAGCTAAAGATGTACCAACTGCCACATATGGGTCAAGATTAAAAAAAAGAATTAAAACTGGTGCCAATATAAAACCACCACCTGCACCAATTAACACACCATAAGTTCCTGTTGTAAATCCTAATACAAGATATCCAACAACTAATATGATTAATTTAAATGTTAATTCATCTAACATATATTCAATCAAACTGAAATTTTGTTAATAGCCTCTTTCACAATTTTGAGATCTACTTGATTATTAGTTTTAGCTTCCCCAATATCATCTAAAACAACCCAATTGATAGTCCCTCTAGAAGTTTTTTTATCAGATTTCATGGTTTCTAAAATCAAATCCATATTTAATTCAGTAGAATCAATAGGCAATCCATAATTTTGCAAAACTATTTTTTGCCTTTCTACACTCTGATGATCTAATAATCCTATAGATTCAGAAATATATGCTGCAGCCATCATTCCAATACTTACTGCTTCTCCATGCAAATAACTCATATAATTTGTAGAGGCTTCAATCGCATGACCAATTGTATGCCCATAATTCAATAAAATCCGAATCCCTAAAGTTTCTTTTTCGTCCTTTGAAACCACATTAGCTTTGATTGCTACGCTTTTACGAATAATTTGTGTGGCAATTTCAGGGTGTAAAGATTTAATCCTTATTGAATCAGTTTCAAAAGATTCAAAAAGTTGTTCATCTAAAATTAATCCATGTTTTATAGCTTCCGCCCAACCTGAATTCAGTTCCCTTTCAGGTAAAGTTTCTAAAGTTTTAACATCAGAAAGAACAAATTTAGGTTGATAAAATGCTCCCACCAAATTTTTGCCTTGAGGCAAATCAACACCTACTTTGCCGCCTATAGAAGAATCCATAATTGCTAGAAGTGTTGTGGGTATT
>QCNV01000035.1 GCA_003213095.1 SAR202 cluster bacterium AG-426-M11
GCCATATTGAACTGGAATTCTACGAACAGCTTCATTAAAAAATACAATCAAAAAAATTATCGCAAACCCAATAACGCCCAAAACCAGCAAACTAGAAACAAAATCATTCTCCAAAAAGCCTTGTCCAACTAACTGAGGAAAACTAGCAACTATTCCACCAAATATAATTAAAGAAATCCCATTACCTAAACCTTTTTCGGTAATCAATTCACCAAGCCAAACTAAAAACATTGTTCCTGCAACTAATGAAAGCATCATAGCTAAAGTATGAACATTAAGTCCAAAATCAATACCGGGCAAAACACCAGAGGATCTCAACAAAGTTAATTGACCTAATCCTTGCAAAAAAGCAATCGGAACAGTCAAATAATGAGTGTATTGATTAATTTTTTGTCTACCATAATCACCTTCTTGAGATAAACCTTTTAACATAGGTACAACAGGTGTAAGAATTTGCATAATAATCGATGAAGTAATGTACGGATATACTCCCAATGCAGCAACGCTTAAATTTGCTAATGCACCCCCACTAAATAAATCCAAAAAACCCAATAACGCTTGTTGTCTAAAAGCCTGAGACAGTGCTTGTGTATCAACACCGGGAACCGGCACGTGAGCAACAAACCTAAATATCAGCAACATAGCAAAAGTGAATAGGATTTTGTTACGTAAATCCGGAACTTTCATCGAATCTATCAAAGCCTGAATCAATTGAGGCCTAGACAACTCCTCTCCTCTAGATGATGATTGCCTTAACATCTATTCTAATTCCTGGACCGTTCCGCCAGCAGCAATAATCTTATCTTTTGCTGAACGAGAAAACTTATGTGCAATTACTTTTACAGAAAAATTAATTTCTCCATGACCTAAAATTTTAATTGGAGATTTAGTATCTTTTAAAACATTTTTCTCAACCAAAGTGTCTGGAGAAATTTCATTATCTTTTTCATACAATTTGGAAATTGTGTTCAAATTAATTGGAACAAATTCTCTACGGAAAATATTATTGAACCCTCTTAATGCAGATAATTTTTTAATTAACGGTAATTGACCACCCTCAAATCCTGGCCGCACACCTCCACCAGATCGTGATTTTTGACCTTTCATCCCTTTCCCAGAATAACTACCCGAACCACTTGAGTCACCTCTTCCTACTCGTTTTCTATTCTTTTTTGATCCTTGAGGAGATTTCAACGAATGTTGTTGCATGTTTCACTTCTCTTAATTTATTCAGTCACATCCACTAGATGTTTTACTTTATTAACCATTCCCATAATGGAATCTGTTTTTTCATGTTCTACTGTATGATTCAGCCTTTTTAATCCAAGACTTTCGATTACTTTTCTCTGTCTATGAGAATAGCCTATGGTACTTTTCTTCCATGTAATTTTGATTGTAGGCATCACTTACTCACTAATTTCTTCAAGAGTACGAGACTCATATTTCTTTTTATCAACAAACTCTTTTCTTCTAGCAATTTCTTCATCTGGATCCTTTAGCATTTGAAGACCTTTCAAAGTAGCCTTTACGACATTAGTTGGATTTGTGCTTCTTCTAACCTTAGTAACAACATCCTTCACACCGGCTAACTCTACAACTGCACGAACTGCTTCACCTGCAATTACTCCAGTACCTGGAGGAGCAGGTTTTAGCATTACAATTGTTCCACCAAACTTGGCCTCAACATCATGAGCAATTGTGTCTCCTTTAACGGGAATCTCAACCATGTTTTTCTGAGCATAAGTTGACCCTTTTTTAATTGCATCAGGAACAGCCGCAGCCTTACCCATACCAATTCCAACTTTCCCCTCACCATCACCAACAACAACTGTGGCACTAAAAGTTAAGTGCCTACCACCTTTCACAACTTTTGAAACCCTATTAATTCTTACAGTTCGTTCAGATATCCCTGAACTTTCTTCTGAATTGGATCTACGATTATCTTCTTGTACCATCAAAATTCCTGTTAACTAAATTTGTATTAAAACTTTAGACCTTCTTCACGTACAGCATCTGCAAGTGCCTTAACTCTGCCATGATATTTATAACCTCCACGGTCAAAAACCACTTGAGTTATTCCTTCGTTTTTGGCTCTTTGAGCAATCAATTGACCTACACGCTTAGAAATTTCCATTTTCCCAGAAACATTTCCATCAGCTGGAATATCCTTGTCTAAAGTAGAAGCCGAAACTAAAGTGTGTCCTTTAGAATCATCAATTAATTGTGCATAAATATTATTTAAACTTCTATAAATTGCTAATCTTGGACGATGCGTAGTACCTATCACTTTTTTCCTTATGCGACCATGACGTATAACCCTGCGTACCTTAGAATTTAAAGTTGACATATTAAGCTCTCCTTGCACTCTTACCAGGTTTAAGACGTACAACTTCATCTGAATACCTGATACCTTTTCCAGTGTAAACATTAGGAGGCCTGACTTTTCGAATTTGAGCAGCAATTTGTCCTACTGCCTGTTTATCTACTCCAGAAACCTTAATCTTATTGTTACCATCTACTTCTAAAGAAATTCCCTCATCAGGATCTATATCAACTGAATGACTTAACATAACATTAAGTGTGATGCCTTTGCCTTTCTGCTGAACCCTATACCCTACACCTACCAAATCTAATTCTCTCTCAAAACCGCTACTCACTCCCTCAACCATATTAGCCAATAAGCTTCTAGTTAAGCCGTGAAACGCTTTATGGTGACTCTCATCCGAGGGACGAGAAACTTTCAGGAAGTTTTCATCTTGTTGAATAATCATATCTTCGTGAAACGTCCTACTCAAAGTACCTTTTGGCCCTTTTACAGTTACGGAATGTTCTTTAATAGAAACTTCAACCCCAGACGGAACTGGAATAACTTGATTACCAATTCTAGACATTATTAATACTCCTACCAAACATAAAAAAGTACTTCTCCTCCAACTCCTTTTCCTCTTGCATCAGTTCCTGTCATGACTCCCTGATTAGTGGACAATACAGCCAAACCTCTCTGACCATAAACATAAGGAATTTCATCTTTGGACACGTAAACCCTTAAACCAGGCTTACTAACTCTTTTTAAGCCATTTATAACCGGATCATTTTTGCCCCAATAGTGCAAATTAATGTCTATTGAAGCATCAGGAGTTCCATCATTTTTTAACTCAAATCCGTCGACAAAGCCTTCTTCGTCTAAAATTTTTGCAATATCAAGTTTGATTTTTGAAACAGGAACATTAACAGAATTTTTTCCCACCATTAGGGCATTCCTGATTCTAGTTAACATATCTGCAATAGGGTCTGAAACTGACATATTATTTCCTTACCAACTAGCTTTTTTAACACCAGGTAATTGTCCCCTGTGTGCCATTTCTCTAAACGCAATTCTGGATAACCCAAAATGCCTAATGTACCCATGAGGTCTTCCTGTAACTTGACAACGATTGCGAACTCTAACAGGATTTGCATTTCTAGGAAGAGCTGAAAGAGCTGAACGCGCCTTTATTTTTTCTTCCATAGGTGCCTTTGAATCATTAATAATAGCGAAAAGTTCCTCTCTTTTAGCAGAGTATTTTTCTACTAGTTTCATTCTTTTTTCGTTTCTTGCAATTGATGATTTTTTAGCCATTTTTTATCCTTAATTAGGTTTCACAAAAGGCATTCCTGCCAATTCCAATAATCGCATCCCTTCTTGATCACTATTAGCATTAGTTACTATGACAACTTGTAACCCTCTAATTTTGTCTATATTGTTGTAGTCAATTTCAGGAAATATAGTGTGTTCACGAATGCCTATAGAACAATTACCTCTACCATCAAAACAATCTCTAGCAATCCCTTGAAAGTCTCTGATTCTAGGTAATGCTGCATTCAATAATCTATCTAAAAATTCATACATTCTCTTGCCTCTAAGAGTCACTTTGGCTCCTATAGGCATACCTTCTCGTAGCTTAAATCCCGCTATAGATTTTCTTGCTTTAGTAGTAACAGGCTTCTGTCCTGTAATCAAAGCCAGGTCAGCAGTAGCATTTTCTATTGCTTTGGAATTTTGCAAAGATTCACCAAGACCCATATTTACAATTACTTTTGTAATTCTGGGGATTTCCATAATTCCTTGATACCCAAATTCTTTTTTTAATTCAGGAGCTACCTCGTTACGTAACTTCAAAAGAAGACGAGGAACATTTATATTTTCATCAATTTCAGTTGTCATTCAATTACTTCCAAACAATCAGGGTTTTTACACATTCTCGCTCTAGTACCATCAGGTAGTAAATGGGATTTAACTTTAACTGGCTGTGAACAATGAACACATACCAACTTTAAATTTGAAACATTAATAGGCAACTCTGTTTCAATAATTCCACCAGCTCTCATACCTTGAGGTTTTGTATGCTTTTTGACTAAATTCACACCTTCAACAATAACACTTGATTTTTCAGGTAAACATTCCTGAATAACACCTTGTTTACCTCTATCACGACCTTTCATTACCATTACAGTGTCGTTCTTTTTTAATTTCATACTAAATCACCTCAGGAGCAAGAGAGACTATTCTCATAAAATCTTTATCTCTTAATTCTCTAGCTACAGGACCGAAAATTCTTGTACCTCTAGGCATTCTGTCATCATTTATAACAACAGCAGCATTTTCATCAAATTTAATATGAGATCCGTCTTTTCTTCTATGAGCTCTTGAAGTTCGTACTACAACAGCTTTAACAACATCTCCCTTTTTAACAGCCGCAGATGGAGCGGCTTCTTTTACTGAAGCAACAATCACATCGCCTAACCATGCATATTTCCTCCCTGAACCTCCAGGAACTCCAATACAGCTTAATACTCGGGCACCAGAATTATCTGCTACTTTTAAACGTGTATATTGTTGAATCATGAAACACCTTCTAACTGATTTGAATCATTTTCACTAGTAGAATTATTGTCAATCTCATCAGGTTGAATTTCTGCCAAATCACCCTTTTGGATAATTTCTTGAACTTTCCAGTTCTTAGTTTTAGATAATGGTCTTGTTTCAATGATCCTTACTTCATCACCTAACGAACATTGATTTGTTTCGTCATGTGCCTTAAATCGACTCCATTTACGAACATTTTTCTTATATATTCTATGAGGTTGTCTCCATTCAACAGAAACCACAATGGTTTTATCCATCGAAATACTAACCACTTTTCCAACTCTAACTTTTCGCCTATCGTGACTCATTAATAACTCTCTGCTATTTCTCTTTCTCTAATTACTGTTTTAATTTTTGCTATACGTTTCTTAGCTAATTTAATTTCATTAACA
>QCNV01000036.1 GCA_003213095.1 SAR202 cluster bacterium AG-426-M11
AAGCATGGCCGTGGTCTCTGTAATGCCCTATGACATAATCATCTTCTCGTAAAACAGGTATAGCACCTACAGCTATAGCTTCTTCTCCAATATAAGTATGTAGAAATCCGCCTATTTTTCCTCTTCGATATAAGCGTTCAGTTTCTTCTTCAAATCGTCTAATTAGTAACATCTTTGAATATAAATCTAATGCTAGATCTTTATCTATATTTAAAGTTGTTGTCATATTAATTTTCCTAAATATGAATTGCTTCGTTAAATGAATCTAGTGCAGATTCTTTAATTGTTTCAGAAATTGTAGGATGAGGATGAATCATCCAGCCTATTTCGTCAATTGTTCCCTCTAGAAGTTTTGTCATAGACAATTCAGATATTAGTTCAGTTACTTCTGAACCTATCAAATGTACGCCTATTATTTCTCCAAATTTATCTTCTGAAATTATTTTAATCAATCCCTCTGGATTTCCTAATGCTAATGCTTTTCCGCTAGCGCTAATAGGAAACTTTCCTACTTTAAAGTTTATATTTTGATTTAATGCTTGTTTTTCAGTTAAACCAAAACTTGCAATTTGCGGTTCACAATATATAGCTTTAGGTATAGTTTCATAATTAAGTTTTTTAGAATTAATGCCAGCAATAGTTTCTACAGCAAGAATGGCTTGAGCTGATGCAACATGAGCTAAAGCCATTTGGCCTGTGACATCTCCAATAGCGTAAATATTGGGAATGTTGGTTTTTAGGGTTTCGTCACACTTTATAAAGGAATTGTTGGTTTCTAGTCCTAGATCTTCTAATCCTAGGTTTTCTGTGTTTCCTTGAGTTCCAACACAAATGAGTATTTTTTCGAATGTTAGATTTGTCTCGACATTATCTTTTTCAATAGATATAACAGCTTGATTTTTTTCAGAAATTATTTTATTTACATTAGTTGAAGTATGAATTTTTATACCTCTTTCGGAAAATGATTTTTCAAGAGTTTCTGAAATTTCTTGATCTTCATTTGGAACCAAATGGTCCATTAATTCTATGAGGGTAACTTCTGAGCCGTATGATGAATAAATATGAGCAAATTCAACTCCTGTTGCACCACCGCCTATAATGCCTATATTTTCAGGGATAGTTGACAGTTCTAAGGCATCTCTACTGGTGATCACAATTTCATGGTCTATGGGTAAATTTGGAAGTTGCCTTTGTTTTGCTCCAGTTGCAATAATGATGCTGTTAGCAGAAATGATTTGTTCCGTTTCTTCTATTTTGATGGAATTTGAATCTAAAAATACAGCTGTTCCATCAATATGATCAACTTTATTTTTCTTGAGAAGAAATTTGACACCTTGAGTTAATTTAGAAACAACTTGTCTGCTTCTTTCAATGGCTTTAGAGTAGTCAACTGACATGTTGTCGAAAGTTATTCCAAATTGGTCAGATTTTTTAAACAAATTCAAAACATCTGCATTTTTGAGTAGTGCCTTACTAGGGATGCATCCCCAGTTTAAACAGACTCCACCAACTTCTTCTTTTTCTATAATAGCTGTGTTTAATCCTAGTTGAGCAGCTCTAATAGCAGCAACATATCCTCCGGGACCTGCGCCTATAATAATAAGATCGTAATCAGCCACTTCTGACCTCCGTCTAGGCAATTGTACATTAATATCTAGTCATGGTTTATTGATTATTTATGTTTTGGTTTCTTGACACCTATTAAATTGAAAGAATAATATGTATCCTCGGTTCAATTTGAGCCGAGGTAGCTCAGTAGGTAGAGCACAGCACTGAAAATGCTGGTGTCGGCAGTTCGATTCTGCCCCTCGGCACCTTGAAATTTAATTGCGGAAGTAGCTCAGTGGTAGAGCACCTCCTTGCCAAGGAGGATGTCGCGAGTTCGAATCTCGTCTTCCGCTCCATTTTAAAATCCTATTTCGAAGTTGAATGATTTATTCAGTTGATCTTTAACGCTACTTGCATGTCCGAATGGCTTAACATCTATCCATTTTCTGATTAAAAGTCCGTTCTTATCAATAAGGAATGTAGATCTAACCACAGTTTGTATTTTGTTTTCATCATAAACTTGAGAATAGAATTTAGGGAATTTTTCACGGAAGCGTTCTATTTCAGTTTGATTTAGCAAAAATTCTGCCCAAATCCCGTAATCTTTCATCATTTGTTCGCTGGGGTCACAACAGAGATGAAAAGGTAGTTCGTGTTTTGCAGAAAATTGCTTATGGCTTTCATGATCGTCAGGACTGATTCCATATACTGCACAATCAAGTTCTTGTAATTCATCATAAACGTCTCTAAATTCGCATGCTTCTGCAGTACATAGAGAAGAATTATCTAAGGGGTAAAAGTATAGAACAGCAGGCTTCCCCAAAATATCTTTAAGTGTAAACGAGTTATCATTCATATCTAAAAGACGAAAGTTTGGAACCTTGGCTCCCACTTCTATATTTGTTTGAGAGAGGTATCTAATTATATCAGCCATATATCTTTTCCAAGGATAATATTTATAATTTTATGCGATTATAGATTATTTTGATTGATTCTATCCATCAACACTGAAGTATCTTGACCATCTTCGCCTACATTATTTTCTATTTCAGAAATGTATTCATCAATTTTTTTGACAAACTTTTCAGGTAACGTGTATTTCATCATACTTTCTTTATAAAATTTTCTTCGTCCAGGAAATAAGGCTAAATTAACTTTTAACGAGAAATCAGGATCGACATGTAAAAGATCTGAATATTGTTCAGCAATGTTGCTTAAATTCATTTCTGTTGAAAAAATACGGAAAAATCGCGTTCTTTCCTCTTGGTTTTTTAGATCTGCAAAATCATGACCACCTCTGAAGTTAATTTCAGAAAGCTCTGGATTATTTGCTAATGCTATTGATAATGATTGTCTTTGTTCATTAATTGCTAAAACTAGTTCTCTTTGAGCATCACGATGTTGTTGCTTTAATTCATATATTAGAACTAAAGCTACAATAAATGTAGCGAGCCCTGTGAGCATTTGCGTTGCATACATAATTAATTCAAAATCCATATTTTTGTCCTTTAATGTGACTTGTATCCATGTGAAAATATTATGAACAAATGTGTTTGTCTAGGGCTAGTTTTTTGTGATTTAATCAAAATTCTTGTTAAAGAATAATTAAATAAAAAAAATGGAATAATAGTTATGGATCTCAAGAATTATATTAAATCTATTCAAGACTTCCCTTCACAAGGGATAACATTTAGAGATATTTCACCAATTTTTCTGAATCCTCAGGTTTTTGAATATGTAACGGATGAAATGATTAAACATATCAATAGATCAAATCCAGATTTTTTAGCCGCCATTGATTCTAGAGGATTTTTGTTGGGTTCATCTATTGCTGTTAAAGCTCAAATCCCTTTGATATTACTTAGAAAAAAAGGAAAATTACCTCCTCCTACTGAGAAAGAATCGTATTCACTTGAGTATGGAATAGATTATTTAGAGGTTTCTTCTGAATTAAATATTTCCTCTAAAAAAGTTTCTATAGTTGATGACGTTTTGGCTACAGGAGGTACCGTTTCTGCAGCCATAAAGTTGATTGAGAAATTAGATGCAAAAATTGATTCTTTGAATTTTTTGGTTTTTTTAAAAAATATTCAAAAATCACATCAAATTTCTAATTATGAAATTAATTATTTAGTTGATTATTAAAAAATTAAATTTTTGTTAATTTAATGAATATTTCCCTTTTTTGTTGTTGAAATTCTTGAGAGTTATGTTAAGTTCGTAATATCAAAAATGTTATTGGGGATTTATATGAAAAACTTTTTCACATTATTTTTTATGACCTTGTTTGTACTTTCGATGGTTTCTTGTTCTACAGAAGATGAAAATTCTGACTTTAAATTTGGATTGATATTAGTTGGTCCTAGAGATGATAAAGGATGGTCTCAAGCTCATTTTGAAGGTGGCCAATATATTGAAAATAAAATTGGAGCTGAAATGATTGTTGCAGACTTTATTAATCCTGCTGACAGTCCTAATTTGACTGTTGATCAAGTAGCATCCGATATGATTGATGAAGGTGCGCAAATGATTATTGCTACTTCTGATGATATGAAAGATGGAATCCTAGCTGCAGCTGAAAAATTTCCTGATGTTCCTATGATATGGGCTTCTGGTGATAGTGCTAAAGAAGACGGGAAAGGTTATCGTCCAGATTTAGAAAACCTTGGCAATATTATGGGCAAAATGGAGTATGGCAAAATGCTTGCCGGATGTGTGGCAGCACTTAGAACTAATAATGGACATATAGGGTTTTTAGGGCCATTGATTAATGATGAAACTAGAAGGCTTACAAATGCTGCTTATTTGGGAGCAAAAGCATGTTATTCAGGGGAAAATGAACTTAAATTTGATGTGGTATGGATTGGATTCTGGTTCCATATTCCTGGAGTAACATCAGATCCTACTCAGGTAGCTAATGAATTTTTTGATGCAGGAGCTGATGTGATAATTTCACACATAGATACTCCTGAAGCTTTGGTAGTTACAAGTCAAAGAGCAGCTGAAGGTGAAAATGTTTTTGTGGTTGGGTATGACTATGAAAATTCATGTGAAACTGCGCCTGAAGTTTGCTTAGGGGTTCCATATTTCAACTGGGGGCCTGAATATTTGAAAGCAGCTAAAAGTGTAGTTGACGGTAATTTTGAGCCTCAATTTATTTGGTCAGGTCCAGATGCGAATGATTGGAATAATCATGACACATCCACTATTGGTTTTAAAAAAGGTACTATTTTGACTAAAGATGAAGAATCTAAATTGGATTCATTGATGGTTGATTTGATGCTTGGTAATAAAAATTTATTTACTGGACCATTAAATTTCCAAGACGGCTCTCAATATCTGGCTGACGGAGTTGCAGCTACAGATGCTCAGATTTGGTACACTCCTCAATTGTTAGAAGGAATGACAGGCGATAGCGAGTAATATTTTTGAGCTTCTTGGCATTATAATTGTCAAGAAGCTCGAGATATTTTATGAAAATTAAAATTGACAACATTTCCAAATCATTTGGTGGTGTTTATGCAAATAAAAACATTGATTTAGAAATTAATTCAGGTATTCATGCCCTGTTGGGTGAAAACGGTGCTGGTAAGTCAACTTTAGTTAAAATCATTTCTGGTCAACTTACACCTGATCACGGGAATATATTAATTAATGATATTGCTATCAAATTAGGTTCTCCAAAAGAATCTATTCGTAATGAAATTGGATTG
>QCNV01000037.1 GCA_003213095.1 SAR202 cluster bacterium AG-426-M11
TATTCTTAGCGATTGCAATTGAAAGCCTTATAATTTAGTAGTTCAGTTGAGTACTTCATGATAAAATTTTATTGACGATTCGGTTTACATTTTGTACTGTTTACATTTGTGTGAAATCATTAAATAATAAATATAGGTTACCTAGAATAGATGTTGAATTTTAATACTCTTAAGCAAGCGACCCCCTTAGTGCTTACTCTATTAATATCTCTAGTATTAATTGCTTGTTATCCAGAACATAATCAATCTACTTTCGATGCAGCTGGTCCCGTAGCTGAAAAACAATTAAATGTATTTTGGTGGATTTTAATAGGTGCAGCTATTGTATTCGTCATTGTTGAAGCAGCTTTAGCCTACGCAATTATCAAATACAGAAGAAAAGATGAATCTGAAACTCCTAAACAAACTCATGGAAACGCAAAATTAGAGATTGTTTGGACAACACTTCCTGCACTAATGCTAATTATCATTGCCATTCCAACAATTAACACATTGTTTTACGCAGCTGAGCCGCCTAAACACGCTTTAGAACAACATACATTAAAAGCTATAGGGCATCAATGGTGGTTTGAATTTAGATACCCCAGTCCATTAGACGAAAACAAAGAAATTGTGACAGCTAATGAAGTATATATTCCAGTAGGATATCCAATTTCTATTGAATTAGACTCAGTTGATGTTATCCACAGTTTTTGGGTACCAAAATTGGCAGGTAAAGTCGATATGGTTCCTGCTGAGGGGAACAAAATGTGGTTTGAAGCTGATGAACCCGGAGTTTACTATGGCCAATGCGCAGAATATTGTGGCGATTCTCATGCAAACATGAGGTTCAGAGTTGTGGCAGTTCCAGAGAACGAATTCAATGATTGGTTAGCATATCAATCAGCCCCCGCTATAGAATCTCCTGACGCATTAGCCTTATCAGGACAAGAGGTTTTTAAATCAGCAGGATGTAGTGGTTGCCATGCACTCAAAACAGTCGTAAATAAAGGATCCAAAGGAAGAATAGGTCCAAACCTTACTCATGTGGCTTCTCGGAGACATTTAGCTGCTGGAGTATTAACCAACTCTGAAGATGGGGGACCTGTAAATGATTCATATTTACAAGAAAACTTAAGAAACTGGATAAAAGACCCCAATAGCATTAAACCTGGCAATATTATGTCAGCTCAAGGTGTTGTATATACTGATCCTGACAGAAAACTTACTGAAGAAGAAATATCTGCTCTTGTAGGATATTTAACAACACTGAAATAGGAGTTTGGAGGAAAAATTGAGCTCATTACCCATACCTGTTCCAAATATTAAGATTTCTAGGCCTGTAAATCCAACTGGAATTTGGAGTTGGATTACAACTGTAGACCATAAACGTATTGGAATCATGTATGGAATTACAGCTTTCATCCTTTTCTTGTCTGGCGGCATTGAAGCTACCATAATGAGATTGCAGCTAGCAGGACCTGAATTAGATATTGTTTCAGCTGCAATTTACAATCAATTATTCACTATGCATGGAACAACCATGATCTTTTTGGCAATCATGCCATTGAGTGCGGCGTTTTTCAATTACTTAATACCACTCCAGATTGGCGCTAGAGATGTAGCATTCCCTAGGCTTAATGCTTTTAGTTATTGGACATTCTTAGGTGGAGCTTTAATGCTGAAATTAAGTTGGATTGGTGGCGCTACAGATGCTGGATGGTTTGGATATGCGCCACTAACTTCTATTGACCAAAATCCAGGTAAAGGAATTGATTTTTGGATACTCAGTTTACAAATCCTAGGAGTTGCTTCTCTAGGTTCTGCATTCAATTTCATAGTCACTATAATCAACTTAAGAGCACCAGGAATGACCTGGATGAGATTACCTCTCTTCACGTGGATGTCTTTTATAACAGCAATACTTTTAGTCTTAGCTTTCCCGGTAATTACAGTAGCTCTTATTGAACTAACTTTTGACAGATATTTTGCATTTAACTTTTTCAATGTTGCAAATGGCGGGTCAGTAGTTTTATGGCAACATCTTTTTTGGGTTTTCGGACATCCTGAAGTATACATATTGATTTTGCCTGCAATGGGAATTGTTTCTGAAGTGTTACCAGTATTTTCCCGTAAGCCTCTTTTTGGATACGCTACAGTAGTCCTTGCTGGAGCCATCATTGCTTTCATGGGATGGATGGTATGGAGTCACCATATGTTTACAGTAGGACTGGGACCTGTAGCCAACACTGTTTTCACTATTACTACTATGCTCATTGCTGTTCCGACTGGAATCAAAATGTTTAACTGGATTGGAACTATCTGGGGAGGCTCTCTAAAGTTGAATACTCCTATGCTATTCTCTTTAGGTTTCATTGCTATGTTTCTAATTGGTGGGTTAAGTGGTGTTATGCATGCTGTATCAGCCCATGATGCACAACAGCAAGACACTTATTTTGTTCCCGCTCACATCCATTATGTTTTATTTGGTGGAGCAATAATGGCAATTCTTTCGGGAATTTATTTTTGGTTCCCTAAGTTTAGTGGAAAAATGTACAGTGAACGTGAAGGAAAGCTTCATTTTTGGTTGATGATGATAGGGCAAAATGTAACTTTTTTCCCTATGCATTTCGTTGGATTAGATGGAATGCCTCGAAGAATATATACATATGCTGAGGGTATGGGATGGGATCTTTGGAATGCAGTTGCAACTGCAGGCGTATTTATACTAATTGCTGGATTTCTAGTAATGATAAACAACTTAGGAAGACATTGGAGAAATGGTCCTACAGCAACTAATGATCCCTGGGACGCAAGAACATTAGAATGGTCAATTTCTTCACCTCCCCCACATTACAACTTTGAAGAAATTCCAGTTGTTCGATCTCTTGATGATTGGTGGGAAACTAAATACGGGACTCACGAAAAAGCAGTTCCTGTAAGTGGATCATCAGATGATGCTCATAATAGTGATATCCATATGCCTCAACCATCATATTGGCCTGCTGTAACCTCTCTTGGATTGTTTGTAGGAGGTTATGGGATTGTATTCAACGACCTATTATTCCCATATTTATTTGCAGGTATAGGACTCCTTATTACAGTAATAGGAGTTTACGCATGGTCTCTAGAACCAGTTAACGATCCTGAATAACAAAGGTGCAAAAAATTGTCTACAGACGTACATAATAATAATACTCACGAAGATCACGATTATACAACTACGGGATTGAATCATCGAAAAATGTTAATGTGGGCTTTTTTAGGTTCAGATTGCATGTTTTTTGGAGCTTTAATTGCGACCTATTTAGTTTATCAAGGTAAAAGTTTAGTAGGACCATACCCCATTGATGTTTTTGATATTCCCGTTACATCTGTAAGTACATTTGTATTATTAATGAGTAGTATGAGCATGGTATTAGCATATGCAGCTTTGACACAAAATAAAATTAACGGCTTTAGGATTTGGATGGCATCAACAGCAATTATGGGAGCTACATTCATAGGATTTCAAGTATATGAATTCAGTAGCTTTTCAACTTTTCACGTTGATATTGAATCTTGTGCTGAACAAAAAGTAAAATACGGAAAATTTGACGATTATGAAGCTGAGTTGTGCTCTAATGCTAAAGAAGATCATGTGGAAACACATGACGGACTAAAACCTCAAACAAACTTGTTTGGAACCACCTTCTATACATTAACTGGGTTTCACGGTGCTCACGTCACATTGGGGATCGTTTGGATATTATCGTTGTTGTTTTTATCTTACAAAAAAGGAATGATTACACCAGAAAGACATCTAGATGTTGACTTGGCAGCTTTATATTGGCACTTTGTTGACGTAGTATGGATCGTGATTTTCACTGTAATTTATTTATTCGGAGTATTCCCATTCCCTGGATCTTAAAGGAACAATATGAGTAAAGAAGAAATACATCACCCAACCGCAAAACAATATTTCAGAATAGCAATGGTTTTAAGTGTAATTACAGCTATTGAAGTAGCTATATTTTACCTTGAATTCTTGGGTTATTGGATGGTTCCAATTTTAGTAGTGTTATCTACAGGAAAATTTGCTTTAGTAGCTATGTATTACATGCATTTAAGATATGATCACAAATTATTTACTTATTTGTTTGTCTCAGGAGTAGTCTTGGCTACAGTAGTAATTTTTGCAATCATCAGCCTTTTCAGTTTTGGCATTGGAAGATGGTAATCATTTTACCTACTAGTGATTAAAATTTGATTAATTCTGACTCTATTTGGTTACACTGGCACGGTCATATAGAAGTCGTATTGGGCTTAGGATTTCTCCAATTAGCTTACTTGTACTTCACAGGTCCTTACAGGAAAAAAAAATACCCTGAGATTCCAAATTCACCATATAGAAGTTTACTATTCACATTAGGAAATCTAATGATCTTCCTATCAATTTCTTCTCCAATACATGTTTTAAGTGATGATTTTCTATTTAGTGTTCATATGTTCCAGCATATAGTAATTACATTACTTTCACCTCCGCTATTAATACTTGGTACCCCCAGCTGGTTAATCTCACCAATATTTAATTCAAAAATAAGGCTCAATATATTTAAAATAATTTTTCATCCTTTAATTACCGTTATTTTCTTTAATTTAATTTTTTCTGTTTGGCATTTACCCGTTTTATACGAGTTATCTGTAAAATTTCATTGGATTCATGTATTTGAACATTTATTATTCATGCTTGCTGCAATAATGATGTGGTGGCCTCTATGTAGCCAAATCAAACAAATACCACAACTTCCATACCCATTACAAATGATTTATCTATTTGTAATGTCACTTGCTCAAATAATTGTTTTTGGGATTGTCACCTTTGCGCGTCAACCAATTTATCAACACTATATACAAGCTGAAAGAATCTTTGGGATTACTCCTTTACTAGATCAACAAATTGGTGGGATCATCATGAAAGTCGGCAGTGGATTTATGTTCTTATTCCTTATAGTCCTTGCATTCTATAAGTGGTATGATCAAGAAACGAATAAAAAGTAATTTTTATTAGGAGAAAAAAGTGAACAATTTCGTATT
>QCNV01000038.1 GCA_003213095.1 SAR202 cluster bacterium AG-426-M11
AGGTGAAAATTTGTCACCCAACAACCCCCAAACAGGATTAAAAATTGCATCCATTACTATTGAACAACTCCAAGCAGTAGCAGCAAGCCTTAAAGACATTCCTGAATCATTTAAATATGGGACAAACTGAAAACCAACAACTCCCATGACCATCATAGTGAGAAATTGAGATATAGAAAGTAACCAAAGAGCTTTTGTTTTAATAGCTTTATCAAAGTCCCAACTATATTCCTTATGAGTTATTTTTTGATCATTATTTTCATCACGAATTGATTTACCATCTGGTAATAATCCAATTGATTCTGGAGTTTTTCTTAAAAACAAAAATAATGGAATAATGCTCAAAAAACCGTATAAAGAGAAAAATTTATATGCATTTCTCCAATTAGATCTTGTAGCTATCATAGATATTATCTGTATACTCAAACCACCAGACATTGGACGAAAAGCTGATTGGATTCCCAAAGCAAGATTTCTTTTCTCATAAAAGAAATTAACAACAGCAGTTCTAGGTACAATTGAAATTAAAGCTGGAGTACCTATAGCTCTAGCAAGAATATAGAAAACAAAAAATTGTAATACACTAGTTGCTCCAGATAAAAAATAAAAGCACACACCAATAAAAATACTAATCAACGGCATGATTAATCTTGGACCATATTTATCTGCGAGACGGCCAAATAATGGGGTCAACAAAGCAGAACCAAAAGTTCCGATAGTAACAGCTGAAGACAATGTATATCTATCCCACCCCGTGTCGTTCAAAATGTATCCTTGGATACCAGCCATAGTCACAGTAGAAGATGCATTAGATAAATATGTTCCCATGGCAGAAACGCCTAATACAACCCATCCATAATAAAAAGGAGTTTTAGGAGTCCATTTCCTAAGCTGAGTAAGTTTCTGCATCCCGAGATTCTATCAAAATTACCGTTGACAAAAAACAAACAAACGGTTGTACTATGTTTCATGATTTAAAATTCATAAAAGGACATGATTTGTTTAAAAGACCCATCTTCTATGGATGGTGGATTGCGATTTCAGCATTAATTATTAATGCAATCCTTTCTGCCCCAACCCAAAGTGGGGCCGGATTGTGGGTATATGCGCTAGAACAAGAATTTGGATGGAGTAGAACTCAATTAGCTACAGCATTTTCATTAGGCCAACTAGAAGGTAGTATTGCTTCACCATTAATCGGGTATTTGATAGATAAAATCGGTGGTAAAAAAGTAGCATTAATAGGTACTTTTCTATCTACAATAGGTTTTATATTTTTATTTCTAACCACCCCATTAGCTGATACAAGAGATGCCTGGTATGACCCAGGAATATTTTATATATCATATATTTTCATGATGTTTGGCAGTCAAATGGCAGGATGGATTCCAATGACAGTCATAATCAATAATTGGTTTGATAAAAACAGAAGTTTAGCCATGGGAATTGGAAGCATCGGCTTCACAGCAGGAACATTTGCTTTAGTCCCATTATTAGCCACAATTATCGTTCCTGAAAGATTAGGTTGGCAATCAACAGCCCTTCTTCTCACTTTAGTTTTTCCGGCATTAATGCTGTTTATTTGGATAGTATTAAAAGATTCCCCATCTGAAATAGGGCTACTACCTGACGGCGCTAAAGAATCTACGCAAACAAAATCATCCCATAAATCAGAATATGATTTCACTATCATACAAGCTATGAAAGAAAAATCATTTTGGTTAATGTCTTTCGGACACGGAGCCTCTGCAATGATGACTTCACTGATGATGTTACATTTAATACTTGCATTAGTAGACCAGGGATTATCACTAGAATTATCATCTTTAATTTGGGGAAGTGCTATGGGCATTGGAGGATTATCTCAATTATTAGGTGGTGCATTAGGTGATAGAGTTGAAAAACGGTATGCATTAGTTGTATTTGGATGTATTCAAGCTATCTCAGTAATTTTCGCTGCTTACGCCCAAACGATTATTTCTGCGTTTTTATTTGCCATACTCTGGGGAATAGGATTTGGAGGAAGAGCGCCTATCACTACAGCCTTAAGGGCTGAATATTTTGGACGAACTTCATTTGGAAAAATAATGGGAATTTCCGCATCTTTAATGATACTAATGACTGTAGTCACGCCGCTTTATGCTGGATTAATGTACGACATAACACAATCATATAAAACATCATTCATTACTGTTGGTATAGCAGGGTTCTTAGGAACATTCTTCTTCTTATTTGCTACAAAACCTATACACCCATCGTTAAAAGTTATTTCAAGGGAACAAAACCTGCTGGAAAAATAGCTCCTGACACATCTGTTTCGGTGAAGTATGCGCCATCGACTAGAGCATTCTGAAAATCCGTATTAATTAATTTTGAAGCTTGAAAATCAGATCTGTATAAATTTGATCCAGAAAAATCTACATTAGTTAAATTAGCTCCCATTAAATTGGCTCTTCGCAAGTCACAATTTGTAATCTTAGCACCTTCCAAATTAGCTCTCCTAAAATCTGCCCCGCGTAAAAACCCTTGATTGATCCTACAATTTTTCATATTACAGTCCCTAAGATCAATTCTACTCATTTGGGCAGAATCAAATAATGAATTTATCAAATCTGATTCTCGAAAATTCACATCTGTTAGATTGCAATTATTTAATGTTGCTTCAGGTAATTTTGCGGAAAACAAATTTGCATTACTTAAATCTATGCCAGAAAGATCTAATCCTGATAAATTTTCCGAATTTTTAATTTTTATAATTAATTCATCTCTAGTAATTTGTGACATTAAATTTCCTTATGATAAATCGTAAGTAGCTACAGTTTCAGATATTTTCCCATCTTGTAATAATTTCTCAATATGAGTTTGTACATTTCTTTCTGCAGCTGGTCTCAAATTTTTTTGAAGATTTTTGGGATAAATATACAAAGCTATAGCCGAGATATCTTTATAACCATTTTTAATAGCATCTAACACTTGATTTTCTCTATTAATTCTATGATCCAATTGACGTTGAATAATTTTTGAACCATTTGGTGGAGGGACTACAGGGCCATGACCGGGGCAGACAGTTTCAACTTTGAATTTTGTCAAAAGTTCTAACGATTTCATATATTGTGCAAGATTCCGCACTGAAGTTGAACTTGCCCCTAAAACTGTGTCTCCCGTAAACATCACCTTATCTTCTTTAAGGTAATAACAAACATGATCTATATCATGACCGGGAGTAAATAAAGCCCTAATGGATATTCCAGACTCAGTTTCAATTAATTGCCTAGATTTTAAAGGGATCACAATTTCTTCATTATCTAAAATTTTCTGAAGCTTTTTTACTAATTTAGGATGACATCTTACTATTGCACCAGTGACCTCTTGTATCCTGTCTAAACCATGAGTGTGGTCTTCATGTCCATGAGTAATAACAATCGATGAAATTTTTGGTTTACCGAGTTCTTCGTAATAATCCAATATTGAATTTGTCCACAATCTTTCATAATCACCAGTATCAATTAAAATCATATCTGAAGAAGGATCTCCAACAAAAAAGTTATTGCTTCCTCCTGGATGAAATTCTGATCCATCATCAATATGCATGTTATAAACATTTTGAGTAATTTGCATAATGCCCCTCAAGAATTAGATTTAATAAAATTTAATATAGATGAGACAACTTTTTCAGGTTGCTCTTGTTGAACCCAATGTCCTGCACCATCTATAAACTCTATTGGTTTCATATTTGTACATATCTTTTGCATTTTTTGTAAAGTACCAGGTCTTTGAAAAGACCCCCAATCTTGTTTGCCTGAAATAAATAAAGATGGAATTGTGATATTCATACCTGAAAAGATCTCTAACTTTGTCCTGTTTTCTTCACTAGCTGAAGCCCTATACCAATTTAATCCGCCTTGAAAACCTGTCCTTTGATATTCAGATTCATATACGGAAATATCTTCCTCACTCAACCATATGCAAGTTTGGATATACTCTTTTGAAGGAGTAACTTTTGCGACAGTTTCAGCCATATCATCATCCAAATCCATAATGTAGTAGGTAGGCATTTTTGATAATTCTGTAGCGCTCCAAGACTCTAAAGGATAAGGATCATTTTCCGGCCAATCAGCACTTTTATGAAAATAATAAGATCTAATAAATGTTCGTAATCCTATAGAAGACTGCATTAAATCTTTGTTTGCTTCTAATGTTCTGTAATATTGTTGATAGTGTTTTCTAGGTCGATTTAATTTAGATAAATCATCATAAATTGAATCATAAAAGTCTACTTTTGCTGAAGACTTTTTCGTGTCAAAAGGCAACGGTTGAACTCCACCAAAAGGAGCACTCATCATAATGACAGACTTATAAACATCGGGCCTAATTAAACTAGACCAACCTGCTACTCCAGCTCCTGAGTCGTGCCCTATAAGACATTCAACAGACTCATAACCCAACGCATTAACAAAACCTAAAATATCTCTTACCAAATTAATATGGTGGTATGAGGATAAATCCTCAGTATAAGTGTTATCCCAACCTGTAGTTTTACCAAAACCTCTTTGGTCAGGAGCAACTACATGAAAGCCTTGATCTGCTAATGGTTTCATTACAAAACGCCAACTAAAAGAAAGTTCAGGGAACCCATGCAACAAAACTATCAGAGGACGGTTCGGAGATTCATACCCAGATTCTAAATAATGGATATCTAAACCATTCACACCCTTACAAAAAGAGGATCTAATGTTATCTAGAGAAGTAATCAGGAAGCCCTAAGAACCTGAGGCTGCTACAGCGTCAGCTGCATACCATTCTGGAGGTTCTTCACCAGGGTCGGGTAGAACATGACCACCCTCCATTGTCCATTTTGCTGGAGCCTCAGAAATATGACCACTTACATCATTTTTTGATATACCAGTTACTTCACAAAATTTCTCGATCAAACCATTAAGTATTTGATCTTTAATTTCTTGAGGTCTGCCGGCTCTGTTGCCTCCCGCAATATAATATTTAGTATCATAAGAAAATT
>QCNV01000039.1 GCA_003213095.1 SAR202 cluster bacterium AG-426-M11
AATCATCAAACGATCACATTGTTTCTGAAATTTCTGAATTAAATCCCACTAGCCCTTATGCAAAAACAAAGCTAGCAATGGAATTTATTCTTGAAGATTTTTGTAATGCTTATCAAATGAATTGCATATCACTTAGGTATTTTAACCCTATAGGCGCAGATCCTAAAATGAGATCAGGTCCAAATTTTAAAGAATCGACTCATCTACTAGGAAAATTAATCCAAGCATCTGAAAATGAAAACAAAAAATTTACTGTTACAGGAAATAAGTGGGATACCAAAGACGGAACAGGTATTAGAGATTACGTTCATGTATGGGATTTAGCAGAAGCTCATGTCAAGGCAATAGAAATGATTTCTTCTATCACCTCAGAATCCAATCGTTTCATACCAATAAATATTGGAAGCGGAGGTGGATTAACTGTCAAAGAAATGATTACTATTTTTGAAGAAGTAGTTGGAATAGAATTAGACATCAAAATCACGGATCCAAGACCGGGGGATATTTCAGGAAGCTTCGCGGACATTTCTAAAGCAAAAAGCATTTTAAATTGGCAACCAAGAATGTCTATAGAACAAGGAATAGCAGATGCTATCAAATGGCACAGAAAGCAATCTTTTTAAAAATGCCTGTTGACATGAGCACTCCTGAGTGTAAAGTAAGAAAATTAAATTGAGATCGGAGAAGTCTATGACGACGCTTGCAAACATTTTAGATAATCATCCAAAAGATGAACTATGTGTTGTGATACCCAATGGTACAAAAACCACCTACGGACAATTTCATGATGAAGTTGAAAGAGTTGCTGAAATTTTATCAGCTTCTGGAGTCAAAAAAAGGAAGAACAGTTTCGATAGTTCTACCAAATGGAATTGAATTTATGATTGTATTTTTAGCTGTAACAAGATCTGGTGCTATAGCAGCACCACTTAACTCAGCTTACACAAAAGACGAATTTAAATTTTACATGGAAGATACTGAATCACAATTAGTGATCATCCAAGATGATGCCAAAATTGCTATTGATGCTGCTAATGAACTCAACATAGAAATTGCATCTGTAAAATTGAATTCAAATGAAAAATTAGAAATCCAAAAAAATGGTACTAACTTAACTGAATCTAAAACAGTTGATGAACCCAGCGAAAATGACATTGCTCTTTTCCTACATACTTCCGGAACTACAAGTAGACCAAAAGGCGTACCTCTTACCCATAAAAATCTGATCACATCTCTTAACAACATTTCTAAAACTTACTTACTAAACGGAGATGATACTGCGTTAGTTGTCATGCCTCTATTTCACGTCCACGGATTAATAGGAGTCGCTTTGTCTTCTTTATTTAGTGGAGGAACAATAGTAATTCCTGAACGATTCAGTGCAAGCACTTTTTGGCATGACAGACTAGAACATAATGCTACATGGTTTTCTGCAGTTCCTACTATTCATCAAATTCTTCTTATGAGAGCTAATGATGACAATGCCCCAAGTAAATCATTCCGATTAATTAGATCTTGTTCTTCAGCATTAGCACCATCTGTATTCGACCAATTAGAAAACAGATTTGGAGCCCCAGTTTTAGAAGCATATGGAATGACTGAAGCATCTCACCAAATGACCTCAAACATGCTACCTCCAGGTAGCAGAAGCCCGGGAACAGTTGGAATTGGAACAGGTGTAGATGTTGCTATTATGGACGAATCCGGCAATCTTTTATCTTATGGAAAAACAGGTGAAGTTGTAATCAAAGGAGCTAATGTTACCAAGGGATACCACAATAATCCTGATGCTAACTTAGAAGCATTTTCTAATGGCTGGTTTAGAACAGGAGACCAAGGTCAATTATCTGTTAAAGACGTATTAACTCTTACAGGTAGATTAAAAGAATTGATTAATAGAGGTGGAGAAAAGATTTCTCCACTAGAAGTAGATGCTGCATTAATTCAACATCCATTAATTTCCGAAGCAGTATCTTTCGGTATTGCCGATGAAAAATACGGAGAAATTGTTCAAGCTGCAGTAGTATTGTCAGGAGAAGTTTCAGAAAGTGAAATACAGTCATTCTGCACTAAACACATAGCAGATTTTAAAATACCATCAAAAATATTTGTTGTAGAAGAACTCCCTCGAACGGCTACTGGGAAAATTCAAAGACGAAATGTAGCAGCAAAATTTTCGAACTAATGGAGAAAACATGAATGAATCACTAAAAAATATCAAAGCGATGACTTTTGATGTCTTTGGAACTGTTGTTGATTGGAGGTCAAGTGTCTCTCGAGAGGTGTCTAAAATCATTAAAAGCCATGTACCTGATTTGAATACCGATGATTTTGCCGACGAGTGGAGAGCTGGATACGGCCCTTCAATGAATAAAGTAAGAACTGGTCAATTACCGTGGATGAAAATTGACGATCTTCACAGAATTATTCTCGACGATCTTCTTAAAGAATATAAAATTGATCAATTAACTGAAGATGAAAAAGTTGATTTAAATCATGCATGGCATAGATTAGATCCTTGGACCGACTCAGTTGAAGGGTTAACACTTCTTAAACAAAATTATGTGATCAGCACCCTATCCAATGGAAACGTTTCTTTATTAGTTAATATGGCAAAATTTGGAGGGCTTCCATGGGATACAATTTTATCAGCTGAATTATGTCACCATTACAAACCTGACAATGAGGCATATTTAAGCACATCTCAATTTTTGGGATTTCCTATTGAAGAAATCATGATGGTTGCTGCCCACAAAGGGGATCTGTCTTCAGCCAAAAAAAATGGAATGTTAACAGCTTACATACCAAGACCCGAAGAATTTGGACCAAACACACAAATTGATGACAAAACTGAAGATTACATAGATATTGTAGCCAAAGACATTATAGATTTAGCTACTAAATTAGATAAATTAAGAGATTAGGAGAAATATATGCCAAGACAGGTTGAAGGTGAGCCTTATAACAGAATTTCCGTTGATGAGGCTGTTGAATTCCATGGATCTGATGAAGTAGCTTTCATAGATGTTAGAAGAATGGACGAATACTTAGAGGGGCATGTCAGTAATGCCCAATTTATTACAGTTGATGAGATTTTAGCTAGAATTGAAGAACTTCCTTCTGACAAAAAATTGTTTTTTATTTGCGCAGCAGGAGTAAGAAGCGGATTAGCGTGCGAAATGGCTGCTGCTATGGGTATTGAATCTGATCGATTATTTAACATAGAAGAAGGAACACCAACTTGGATTGAAAAAGGGTATCCTACAAGCACAGGAACTGATCTATAGAACATGTCTCTTTTAGTAGTAGGCACAGTTGCTTACGATTCTGTTTCAACTAAATCTGGTCACCGTCAAAATGCACCTGGAGGTTCTGCATTTTACTTTTCTATTTCTTCAAGTTTTTTTGCAAAAACTAGCTTAATAGGAGTAGTTGGGACTGATTATTCGGAGAAGTATTTCTCTATGCTAAAAAAATCAGGAGTTAACATTGACGGATTAGAAAAAATTAATGGCGAGACATTCAGATGGTCAGGTAAATATCACGATGATGACTTTAATCAAAGAGAAACTTTAGCAACACATCTAAATGTACTAGAGAACTTCAATCCCATATTAAACAATTCTCATAAAGAATCCAAATATTTATTTTTAGCAAATATAGACCCAAAAATTCAAACTCAAGTTCTAGATCAAATGAAAAACAAACCTAAAATGGTCGCTCTAGATACAATGAACTTTTGGATTGATGATCACCAAGATAAACTCTCGTCAGTAATAGAAAATGTTGACATAATCTTTATGGATGAAACAGAAATCAAATCATTTACAAAAAAAGACAATATAATTACTGCTGCTCAATTTGTTAGGGACTTAGGACCTAGAATTGTAATTGTAAAAAAAGGAGAACATGGATCAATCATGTTCAATGAAGGAGATATTTTTAATGCCCCTGCATTTCCAATAGAACAAGTTATAGACCCTACAGGAGCTGGAGACTGTTTTGCAGGAGGATTTATGGGATATTTATCTGGGTGTGATGATTTATCGCCCCAATCTTTAAGAAAAGCTCTAATTTCAGCTTCAGTAATGGGATCATTTGCTGTTGAAGGATTTAGCACCGAAAAACTTTCTAAAATAACTCATATGGATATTGAAGACAGATTTAGAGGACTACATGGAATGACAAATTTTGATCCCTTAAAAAACAACGAATCTTTACCCAAAAGAGTTTCATAAACTAGGAGAATTGATGACAAACACAAAACATGACGTCAAAGACAAAAATTTAACTTCTCAAGGAATTCAACGAATCAAATGGGCTGAACGTGAAATGCCTGTTCTAAGACTCATTCGAGAAAGATTTTTGAAAGATAAACCTCTGAAGGGATTAAAAATTGCAGCTTGTTTACACGTCACTACAGAAACAGCAAATTTAGCAATAACCCTAAGAGATGGTGGAGCTGAAGTTTATCTATGTGCTAGTAATCCATTAAGCACTCAAGATGATGTTGCTGCAGCTCTAGTATATGAATATGGAATTCCTACTTTTGCAATTAAGGGAGAGGATAGAGATACCTATTACAATCATATTCTTGCAGTTCTTGAGACAAAACCACATATCACCATGGATGACGGTGCTGATTTAGTTGCTACACTGCACGGAGAACGAACAGATTTGATGGAAAACATTATTGGAGGAACCGAAGAAACAACTACAGGAGTAATTCGACTAAAAAGCTTAGCTGAAGAAGGAAACCTTAAATATCCAGTAGTTGCAGTGAATGATGCGGACACAAAACATTTTTTTGACAACAGATACGGAACTGGACAAAGTACATTA
>QCNV01000040.1 GCA_003213095.1 SAR202 cluster bacterium AG-426-M11
TAAGACAACACCAATAAAAACCCGTCAGCAGCCTCTAATAATTCACCTCGTTTTTCTACTGGAAGCATCCTTCGATGATCTGTCAATGGGTGTATCAATACAGTAGTATCTTTTCGAGCTTCAACAACTTCGTCCAAATAACAAATACCACCAGCCTTTACAGCTCTAGTTAAAGGACCATCAATCCACACAGTTTGATCACCTTCTAGTAAATATCTACCAACAAGATCACTAGAAGTGAGATCTTCGTGGCAGGCGATTGTTACCAATGGAAGATTTACAGAATCATTATTATCTGTACTCTTAGAATTTTTTGCTAATTCAACTCCAAGTTTATATGACATGTATTCTACAAATCTGGTTTTCCCACATCCCGTAGGTCCCTTAAATATTAAAGGCAATCTTTGTCTGTAGGCAGCTTCAAAAAGTTCAACCTCATCCCCAACTGGGACATAATATGGCTCTTCATCCAATTGGTATTCTTCAATGATATAACTTTTGTATAAAGTTTTAGTTGTCATAGTTTACTTAGCTCCTATCCTAGTCAATCAACTGGTTTTGTTATTCCAAATATCTTTAACAGTTTTCTCTAAGTCCGATATAGTTCCACTGTTATCTATCTCAACATGTGCGTGAGTAATTCTGTCGTCTTGAGACATTTGAGATTGAATTCGTGCAATTGCATCATTTCTACTAAGATTATTTCTTTCTGCTAATCTAGAAATCACAATCTCTTGGTCAGAAGTCACAACCCAAATTTCATCAAATAGATCTTGCCAATTTGCTTCAATCAACACTGCAGCTTCAACAACAATCAAAGGAACTCCCGAAACATCTTTGATACGATCCTTGATCATTTCATAAATTAAAGGATGCATAATCGAGTTCAATAAATCTAAATTTGCTGGGTCTGAAAACACTATTGGACCCAGTTTTTTTCTATCGACAAAACCATCATCCCCTACAATTTCTTCCCCAAAAGCACCAACTACTTGACCAAATCCTTTCGTACCTGGCAGATATGCTTCATGGCCTAATGCGTCTCCACTAATAACATGAGCACCTAATTTATTCAGAATATCTGACACAAGAGATTTACCTGTGCCAATACCTCCAGTCAAACCAACTTTAATCATTTTTACTTCCTGAGGAATAAGTCATTAGGACATTCTACAGGAACGGATTTTAGAGGGTCAACAACCGATTTAAAACAAAATTTGTTGAGAATTCTCATTAAGATATAATTTACATATTAAAAAGCGTGGAATTAAACATGAATTCAATAGTAAGAAAGATTCCAAGTGTATCTACAATCATATCTGATAACAGAATAGAGGAACTTGCCAAAGAGATTTCATCAGACAATGTTAAAGACTTAGTAAGAAAACATTTAAATTACTTAAGAAGTAAAGAAAACTTGTCATTAGATGAAGCGCAAAATGATGCTATTGTTCAGGAAGTTTTAAATTTAGCGAAATCTGAATGGCCTGAATGGCCTATTCCAGTAATCAATGGAACCGGGGTCATATTACATACAAATTTAGGTAGATCACCCTTAAGTGAAGCTTCTATTGAAGCATCTCTTAAAGCCGCTCAGGGGTATTCTGATTTAGAGTTAGATCTCAAAACAGGAAAAAGAGGCTCGAGACAAAAATCAATTATCAACATATTGAATCAGATCACTGAATCAGAAGATGCTCTAGTTGTTAACAACACTGCATCTGCTCTTTTACTTACTCTCACATCTCTATCTAAAGGCGGTGAAGTAATTATTTCTAGATCCCAAGCTATAGAAATTGGCGGAGGATTCAGAATTCCTGATGTACTGATACAAAGCGGAGCTAAACTAATAGAGGTTGGCACTACAAACAGAACTTACGTCAAAGATTATGTGAATGCAATTACAGAAAATACTAAGGCAATTTTAGTGATGCATGCTAGCAATTATAAAGTTCTAGGATTCACTCACGAACCTGAAATCAGTGAATTATCAGAAATTGCACAAAGACATCAAATCCCATTAATTCATGATGTGGGGAGTGGGTGCATTGTAGATTCTACAAAATTTGGATTGTCTCCTGAACCAAGACCCCAAGATAGTATCAAAAACGGATCAGACATATGCATGTTTTCGGGAGACAAACTTTTGGGGGGACCTCAAGCAGGAATTATTATAGGAAAAAGTTATTACATCTCTCAAATCTCAACACACCCACTAGCTCGAGCCATAAGAATTGATAAAATTAATTTATCAGCTCTTCATGCAACTTTGCTTCATTATATAAAAGATGAAGTGGAAGAAAACATTCCAATTTGGAAAATGATATCTACCACTCAAAAGTCTCTACTTGATAGAGCAAAAAAAATCAAATCTCAAATTAATGCTGATATTTCTATAACTGAAACTATGGCAACTATAGGAGGCGGAAGTTTACCGGGGGAAAACTTAAAATCGTACGCCTTAAAAATTGAAACCAATTCAACTAATAAATTAGGATATCAACTAAGAACTGCAAAAAAACCAATAATGTCTAGAGTCGAAAATTCTTGTGTATTAATAGATTTAAGAACTATTCCCTCTGAATTTGACGAAATATTAATTCAAACACTGGACTCTTTATTAATCGATTAAGTTAAAGTACTAATCATGGATCTATTTCAACATAATGCTGAAGCAGAATTAAGACACTCTGCTCCTTTGGCAGAAAGAATGCGCCCCACAAATTTTGATGATTTCATAGGGCAGGACCATATTTTGGGATCTGAATCACCATTAAGGTCGAGTATAGAAAACCACAACTTACCTTCATTAATATTGTGGGGACCTCCAGGGACCGGAAAAACTACTTTAGCCAACATATTAGCATCAAAAATCAATGCTCACACAGACCATTTAAGTGCTGTTTCATCAGGAGTATCTGATATCAGACAATCTATTAAACAAGCCCAACAGCGGTTAGGTGAAATTTCACAAAGAACTATTGTTTTTATCGATGAAATACACCGATTTTCTAAATCTCAACAAGATGTAATTCTGCCATTTGTGGAAAATGGCACAATCATCTTGATAGGAGCTACCACCGAAAACCCATCATTTGAAGTCATATCTCCCTTACTTTCCAGATGTAAAGTCTTCACTTTAAACGCACTTCAAATTAAAGATATATCAATCATTTTAACTAATGCTTTGAATAATAAAAAAAGAGGGTTGGGACTTAAAAATTTCACTCTTTCTAATGAGGCGTTAGAGGTGATTTCAACTAATTCCAATGGAGATGCAAGATGGGCATTAAACACCTTAGAACTCATTTGTTCATACCACAATAACTCATCAGAAATCTCATTAGAATCTGCACTACAAGTAATTTCAGACAAACCCATGAAATATGATAAAAATGGAGATTCGCACTACGACACTATTTCAGCTTATATCAAATCAATCAGGGGATCTGATCCAGATGCAGCAGTCTATTGGTTAGCAAGAATGCTAGAAAGCGGAGAGGATCTAAACTTTATTTGCCGTCGTCTGATAATTTTAGCAGCAGAAGATATTGGTCTAGCAGATCCTAATGCCCTATCACTTGCAGTTGCATGTCAACAAGCCGCTAATTTTGTAGGATTACCAGAATCAAGAATAATCTTGTCGGAAACAAGTATTTATTTGGCTACTGCACCTAAAAGTAATTCTTCATACTCAGCTATCAATTTAGCACAAAAAGAAGTAAAAAAATCTGGACCGAAACCTGTACCATTGCACCTAAGAAACCCTGAGACTAAATTTTTACGTGATGAAGGATACGGTCGAGACTACAAATATCCCCACAATTTTAAATCAGGATTTGTTAATGAAAGTTATCTGCCAAAAGATATTAGTTCTAACAAATTCTATTTCCCCAACCAAATAGGTTTTGAGACTGAACTTAATAAACACATTGAAAAATTACGACAACAAATCAATGAGGAAGATGAGTAGTTCCAATACGAAACATATTTCGAGCAGTCCTCACTCCTTGAATAGCAATTACACATCCTCCAGCAGCGATGGCAATTGGGGCACCAAACATTAAAGCAACCGCCCCTGTCATAAAACCTGCCATCCCACTGAATCCCCATCCAAAAGTTTGAAAACTTAAAACCCTACCCCTCATTCTAGGAGGAACAGTGATTTGTAACATGGTATTTATTGAAGTTTCGTAACAAAGACCAAACCCATAAGTGAATGCTAATAGAATAGTGGAAAGCCAAAAAATATCAGAAATTGAAAATAAAACTAAAAATAATCCAAATCCTGTCAATCCTACAGTTACCATCATTCCTTTGTTTTTAACATCAGGAATTAAAGAAATAATCAAAGAAGTTACTGATGCCCCCACGGCTCCTGCTGCCATCAAGTATCCTAAACCAACAGAATCAACTCCTAATTCTTCTCTAGCAATAATAGGCAACATTGCCTCTACAGACCATCCGAAAGTTTCTGATGTTAGTACAATTAAAATTAATACTCTAACTTTTTTATTAGAAACTAAATTTTTAATTCCCTCTACTAAATCAATCAAATATGTATCACCATATTGAATTTCTGGGGAATTAATCTCTTTTATTCTAGACATAATCAGTGCAGACAAAACCAAAAATGTACATGCTGACCAAGGAGCATAAGCAAATCCAATTTCTTTTAAAACCCATCCACCAAACAGTGGGGCAAAAATTGCCATAATAGTTATAGAAAAAAAGTTAGTAGCAGAAGCTCTCAATAATTGATCTTCTCTGACT
>QCNV01000041.1 GCA_003213095.1 SAR202 cluster bacterium AG-426-M11
ATTGGATGCTATTCAAGGAATTGGTCCTACAAAAAGAAAACATTTGATTAATAAGTTTGGTTCAGTTTCTAATGTGGCTGCTTCTGATTTAGATGAATTGATACAAATTCCTGGTATTAACAAAAACTTGGCTATTAAAATATTAAGTGAATTAAATTAACTTGTTTTTGTGTTTTAGTTAGCTTTTATGAATGTTTCAGGATCAATGAGATCGATTTTTAATTCATCATAATTTGAAGCTGAGTCAGTGATGACTATTTTTGAATATTGATTTTGGAATTCTTGTATGAAAAATTTCTCAATTGATTTTATGTCTTTAGTTAATGCGCCTGAGGTTCGTAAAATATTGCCAGCATTTTTGGCATTTTCTAGAGTTATTTCTATGATGGTGAGGTATTCAATCAGGCTAGTGAATCCCATTTCGGACTTTCTGTCAAAATCGGAAGAACTCCAAATAATGAATAAAGAAAACGTAGTGATTCCTAAGCTTATTTCTTCATCTATTGCCTTGAACATTAGATTTTTAGTAAAAGGATCACCTGACTTGTATGACAATAAAACTGACGAGTCTATGATTGCATCAAGATTATTCAAAGAATCCTTCCTTTGCTATTTTCTTTTTCTCTGAATCTGATAGCGATATGGGAGATCCTACAGGCCTTTCTGTTTGCATTAAAAGGTATTCGTCTTGTTCCCAAATACTTTGTTTAGATTGCGTTGAAGCGTTCGGAATTGAATTAGGTACATTCAGAAATTGGTATAGTGCAGTTTCTAAAATTTCTCTGATAGATAAGCGTTCTTGTGCTGATTTGGCTTTAATAGCGAGGTACAATGACTCATCAATTTTTGCAAATAATTGTCTAGTTGGCTGATTTGAATTATTTCTTGCCATAATGTGATACCTTTTGTCTGAAATTGCACTCATATTAATGGGTAAATATCTTGATATCAAGTTAGGTGAATATTATGAAATCAATAAATAAAATACTAGTTGCTCCGCAATCATTTAAAGGCAGTATCTCAGCTATGGATGCATGTTCGGCAATGTCTGATGGCGTTAAAAAGGTTTTTCCGGAATGCGAAGTGATTATGTGCCCAATAGCCGATGGCGGAGATGGAACTTTAGAAACATTGGTTGAGATTTCAAATGGTAAAATTCACTCTTGTAATGTTACAGGTCCCTTAGGTAATCCTATTGATTCTCAATGGGGAGCAATGGGTGATGGTTATACAGCTGTAATTGAAATGGCTAGAACTTCTGGTTTAGCTTTGATTGATCTAGATGAGAGAGACCCTCTAAAAACTACCACTTTTGGTTTGGGTGAAATTATTGTTGACGCATTGAATGAAGGTTTTAGAAAATTTATTGTTGGGATCGGAGGAAGTGCTACTAATGATGCGGGAGCAGGAATGGCTCAAGCTTTGGGAGTTGGATTATATGATTCAAAATTAAAATCCCTAGGATTTGGGGGACAGGCTTTACTTGATTTAGATTCTATAGATTTTAAATCGATTGATCATAGATTAAAAGAATGTACATTCTTAGTCGCTTGTGATGTTAACAATCCTTTAACTGGTCCCGAAGGGGCATCAGCTGTTTATGGACCTCAAAAGGGTGCAGATGATGAAAAAATTCAAATATTAGACAAGGCTCTTGGTAATTTTGGTGAGATTGTGGAAAACCAATTAGGACTTCATGTTTTAAGTGTGCCTGGAAGTGGTGCGGCAGGTGGTTTAGGGGCAGGTTTGATAGCTTTTTTAAATGCTGACCTTAAAGCCGGTATAGATATTGTGTTTGATCAAGTTCAAATTGAAAACAAGTTAAATGGAGTTGATTTAGTAATTACGGGTGAAGGAGCTATCGACTTTCAAACAATTTACGACAAAGCTCCTATAGGCGTTGCAAAATTAGCTCAAAAATATAATATACCTACGATTGGTATCGCTGGTATGTTAGGTAAAGACTACACTCTAGTTCATCAGGATGGATTAGAAGCCGTAAGATCTATTGTGACAGGTCCAATGTCATTGGAGGATGCTTCTAAATCTGCATATAAACTAATTACAGAATCTGTAGAACAGAGCTTGAGATTTATCAATTTAGGTATGAAATTAAAATCATAAAAATAAAAGGTGGGTGATATGGAATTAGGATTAAAAGGAAAAGTAGCGTTGGTTACAGGGGGTAGTGATGGTATAGGTTTTGCTGCAGCATATGAAATGGCTCTAGAAGGAGCTGAAGTGATTATATGCGCCAGAAATCAAGATAATCTAGATATTGCTGCTCAGTCGATTAAAGAAAGCACTGGAAAGGAGATCACCACAAAATCATGTGATGTCACTTCTACAGAGGCTGTCAGTAAATTGTTTGGTGAAATTTCTCAAACATTTGGAGGGATAGATATTTTAGTAAATAATGCTGGTACTTCTTCGGCTCACCCTTTTCTAAATGCTGATGAGAATATTTGGGATTATGACATAGATTTGAAGTTATTTGGCGCTATTAGATGTTCACAAAATGCAGTGCCAATTATGAGATCTAGAGGTGGTGGAAGAATTATCAATGTTACTACTCCTGGAGGTAAAGCTCCTGGTCCGGCTTCTGTTCCTACTTCAGTAACTCGTGCTGCAGGAATAGCTTTAACTAAAGCTATGTCAAAAGATTTTGCATCAGATAACATTTTAGTTAATACAGTGTGTGTAGGCTTGATTAAAAGTGGTCAACATCGAATTCGTTGGGAAAATTCTGATAAAAAAATATCTTTAGATGACTTTTATTCACAAATGGGAGAAAGAGTTCCTATGGGAAGAGTTGGTGAAGCTAAAGAAGTGGGGGGATTGATAGCCTTTTTGGCATCAGATAGAGGTAGTTATATTACTGGGGCTTCTATAAATGTTGATGGAGGTACCTCTCCAGTTGTTTAATTGATTTGACCCCTATGCCGAAGTGCATGATCAATTAAGACTAATGAAATCATAGCCTCGACTATAGGAACTGCTCTTGGTAATACGCAAGGGTCATGTCTACCTCTACCTTGTAGTTCCACTTCATTTCCAAAAATATCAACTGTTTTTTGAGATTTCATAATTGTTGCTGTGGGTTTAAAGGCTGCAGAAATAGTAATGTTTTCACCATTTGAAATACCTCCTTGAATTCCTCCTGAGTTGTTTGTATGAGTTCTGATGTTTCCGTTGTCTATATAAAATTGATCATTGTGTTGAGATCCAGTTAAGAACGTACCGTCAAATCCAGATCCGATTTCAAATCCCTTACATGCAGGTATAGATAAAATGCCTTTTGCAAGATCTGCTTCCAATTTGTCAAATACAGGTTCACCTAATCCCACAGGTGCACGGTAGATTACAGAATTAACTATTCCACCCAGTGAGTCACCATTTTTTCTAGCAGACTTGATTGCATTTATCATTTTTTCTGCTGCTATTGGATCAGGGCATCTCACAATATTTGATTCTATTTCAACACTCGTTAATTCATGGGTAAATTCTTCAGAGGAGATGTTATGGATTCTTGATACATAAGCAAATATGTCAGTATTAAACATTTGTTTTAGTATTTTTTTTGCAATAGCTCCAGCAGCAACACGACCGATAGTTTCTCTTGCAGAAGATCTTCCGCCACCCTTCCAATTTCTAATCCCATATTTTGCTTGATATGTGTAATCAGCATGAGATGGTCTAAAAACATCTTTCATGTGTTCGTAATCTTTACCTTTAGCGTCAGTATTCCAAACAATAATAGAAATTGGTGTCCCTAATGTTTGGCCATCAAATATGCCTGATGTAATTTCGGCTTGATCCCCTTCTTTTCTCTGAGTTGATATTTCACTCTGACCAGGTTTTCTGCGGTTAAGATCTGCTTGTATTTCTTCGGCAGTTATTTCTATACCGGGAGGACAGCCATCAATTATTACGCCTACAGCATCTCCATGAGATTCGCCCCAGGTAGTAATTTTAAATGCTTGTCCGAAAATATTTCCCATTAAAGTCCCTGAATTATATTGATAATTATTTTTTGTTGTGAGACTATTATACCCCTAACGCTTTATTGCTTAGCGTTATTCTATTGGTATATGGATCCGAGATGTAACACCTGCGGTAGCCTTTCCTTTGGAATGAGAGCTCCACCGTGGCTCGGATCCCTCACCATAATTTAACCTCTGAAATATCTCAATATATAGGTGATTTGATGGCTACTTTAGGATCTACAGGAAAAGCTGAAGCACAGAACTTTGATAATAAAAGAAAGC
>QCNV01000042.1 GCA_003213095.1 SAR202 cluster bacterium AG-426-M11
ATTGTCATCAAGAGCGGTAACAACAATTTGATATTCACCACGTTCATTGATTAATACATTGCTTAGTAAGGGGTTCATATTTCCACCACTGTCATCATCCGTCACATAGATGTTAGATGGGGAAATTAATTCTAGGTAAGTATCTGACGAGTTGTTTGAAGTGGTGATAGAAATATTGACACTTTGATTGAATAGGTTTACTCCAGCATCTAATATCCAGATATCTGAGTCTCTTGGACAGTCTATTTTACCTGTCTGAGAAGTGTTCACTGTTACTTGAATCTGTTTCTCAGAGTCTATACATGGAATGGACGGTAAAGCAGTAGGAGATGGTAATGCAATAGTGGTAGGAGTAGGTAATGCAATAGTAGCAGGAGTTTGTATTATGGTTGATGTTTGTTCATTGTTTCCTTCAATAAATACATTTGCATAAAAAGTCTGTTTGTTACTAATTACATCAGATTCGTCAATGATAAATCCGGTTACACACGAACTACTTGCATCCCTCAACACCCAGGGATGGCCTATATAGGTCTCATACGATCTTACATAAGTTGAATCGTTAAGGCTTCCATAGATGACTTCATTCCCATCGAAGTCTCTCCAAAAAATGTCTATAGGT
The DNA here is from genome assembly GCA_003213095.1 of SAR202 cluster bacterium AG-426-M11. GTDB lineage: Bacteria > Chloroflexota > Dehalococcoidia > Lucifugimonadales > UBA826 > AG-426-M11. The sequence continues at coordinate 623 of QCNV01000042.1, forward strand.
TGAATGACACTTTCAGGGTGCCATTGTATATTCAGAATAAAAGGATCAGTATTTTCTATTGTTTTATATGAAGGCATTAATTCTATCTCTGAACAGGGAATTTGACTTAGTTCAGAATCTATTGGTAGGTCTTTATTACTTGTAGTTGAAGCCTGAGTATTGGAGGTGTTTTTATTAGGTACATTGATCAAAGAAGTATTACTAATCGGTGTAGAAACAATAGGGGTGAGACTTGTCGTATCAATGTTAGATGGGGTAGATGTATTTGTTGAATTCTGAGTTGGAGTGAGGCTTTCTGAAGAGGGTTGAGTATTATTTTCAGTGTTGTTTTGTATGGTAGTTTCAATTTGAGTTAAAGTTGAATTTATGTCTTGTGATAAATCCTGAGGAATTTGCCCATTTTCATCACAAGCAAAAAATATTATTAAAAACAGTGTACAAAAAAATATTTGTTGTATAAATTTCATCCAACTATTTTATAAAGACTGATTTAGAAAAGTCATTACTTTGCTAAAAAAAGAGGATGCTATTTAATAATATTCCTAGGTTTTACGCTTACCTTTTTTCTTTTTTGCTTGTTTTTGTTCAAAAATCTGATTGATTCGTACAAATGGATTATCTGAATAATCTTTAGAGTGCCCAGTGTGCCAACATTCATGATGTTTGCATTCATATGCTGTCTGAATCCCACGGTCCTCAGAATACTCTGAATTAATTTGAGATAAAGCGATCAAAGCAGCATTTTTGTTGGGATATTTAATTTTATTATTGCAATTCATCTAAATCATTATAAGTCTTTAAGTTAGCATGTATCTGAAAAAATGATATTTAATATAGTATTTTTTTAAGTTGTAAGTCGGAACGAATTCATATAATGTTGTGCGCTGTGTGAAATATTTTCAATCACATTAAACCTTAATATTTGAAGTTTTTTGATATCATCTAGATTAAAATTATTCTCATCTAAATATAACTTTGTGGCTAATCCCAAGAATGACATTCTGTCGGGATTAACAGTTGCCCTAGCTCTTGTTCCCGAAGCTATAGCCTTTGCTTTTGTCGCTCATGTCGATCCTTTAGTAGGTTTGTATGCGGCTTTCTTTGTGGGTTTTATTACTTCTGTTTTTGGTGGTAGAAGTGGAATGATTTCAGGCGCTACTGGCGCTATGGCAGTTGTTATGGTTGGATTGGTAATAGTACATGGTGTGGAGTATCTTTTTGCCACTATTATTATTACTGGATTAATACAAATTTCTGCTGGTTTATTCAGGTTAGGTAAATTTATCAATTTGGTTCCATATCCTGTAATGTTGGGTTTCGTAAATGGACTTGCAATAGTGATTTTTCTTGCTCAATTAGGGCAATTTAAAACTAGCTCAAAAGTTGATTCGGGGAGTAGCTCTGATGATCATTTATCTCATAATGCTTTAGATGTTGTTTTTTCTGGTGGATGGCTCAATCAGAATGCAATGATCACTATGATTATTCTTACATTAGTTACTATGGCAATTATTATTGCTTTACCTAGAATTCCAAAAATTGGAAAAATTATTCCCGCCCCTCTCGCATCTTTAATAATTGTTTCTCTTGTGGTGATTGGTTTTAATCTTGACACTAAATCTGTTGGTGATTTAGCTAGTCTTTCTGGAGGATTGCCGACATTTCATTTTCCTGATGTCCCTTTAACTCTAGCAACGTTTTTAATCATTATTCCTTATGCTTTTACGCTTGCGGGGATTGGATTAGTAGAAAGTTTACTTACGTTGACTCTTATTGATGAGATTACCGAAACTAAAGGTGATCCTGATTTGGAATGTTTTGGTCAAGGTTTGGCAAACTTTGTGTGTGGATTTTTTAGAGCAATGGGTGGTTGTGCAATGATTGGTCAATCGATGATCAATATGGAATCTGGTGGCAGGGGGAGATTATCAGGATTTACTGCTTCATTAGCTTTGTTAGCATTTGTAATGTTTTTGTCAGGCTTTATCGAAATGATACCTTTGGCTGCTTTGACTGGAATAATGATGATGGTTGTTATAGGTACTTTCGCATGGCCATCATTTAAGCTTTTGTTAAAAATTCCACGGGAAGATGCAATAGTCGTAATTTTAGTTACTGTAGTTACAGTTATGCAAGATCTAGCCATAGCTGTTTTGGTCGGAGTAATTTTTTCTTCATTAGTATATGCTTGGAAGTCATCTAGGCACATTAATGTTAATAAAGAACAAGAATTAGATCAGCAAACTCAAGTTTTTAGATTACAAGGTGACTTGTTTTTTGCTTCAATATCAAGATTTAAAGAAATTTTAAACCCTAATCGGTACAAGTCTGATGAAGTTTTTCTAGATGTAAGTCAGGCAAATCTTTTTGACCACTCTGCTTTAGAAGCATTAGATGCTCAAACTTTAAAATTTAAAGAAGCAGGCAAAACACTTAATTTGAAAAATGTTCAACCTGAAGCACTTAAAATCATAGAGAGATCAAAAGCTGTTTACCATATTAATGTGACAAAATAGTTTGATTTCTCAACTTTGTTGAATTTTATTGATTGGGAGCGTTTCTAAAGTCAGTATGACCTTCAGCTCCAAGCCACCATTGAATTGTCATATTGTTACCTGAACTAGATACAAAACGCATAACCCCATAACGATTGTTTTGTTTAAATAAGATGAGACCATCATTTTGGGCTCCTCCACTAGAGCTAACATCTTCGGAGCATATTCCAACGTTTGGTCCCCTTGAGAATTGGAATGTAGATACATCTCCTAATTCACTGAAACTATCAAACCCGTCATATGAACCGTTGTGGTAGGTCATAGTTCCGTTACACCCGTGTCCACTCGGATTGACTCGCGCGATGTCCACATGCCCATGACCTCCATCATTGTAATAATAGAAATAACCTTTCTTAGTTCCTCCTGAAGACCACCACATTCTTGATCCTGTGCCAATGCTGTAGCTGCCACTTTCAGCCATAACAGTACTTCCGTGAGTTCCATTCCAGTTAGCAGCCCCAGGAGTAGGCGTAGGCGTAGGAGTAGGAGTTGGTGTTCCAGATACGATGATTGTTGCTACAGATTTGTTTCCAAATTCTGAATTTGCACTTGTGCCAGTGCATGAATATTGTAGGCTTCCACCAAATTGCATGTAATAGACACCTGGTTCATTGGGAGCATTAAAGCTTACAGTTTTATTTACATTTCCACCGCCTTGTGTACCGCCACTTCTTAGACAGTTTTCAAAAGTATCAGGGATTTTCACGTAGAATTGAACAATACATCCAGGACAATATGTAGCATGAGTATATGTCATAGAAATTGCAGCCGTTATTGCTGTTCCCGGAGTGACTGTAATTACATTTGAACCTGATCCATTTAAATTGACCTGATTCCAAGTAGTGTTTCTACCAGCATAGCTGACAGAGTGAGGTAATGAATTTGAACTGTATCCTGCCTGGTTAGGAACAG
>QCNV01000043.1 GCA_003213095.1 SAR202 cluster bacterium AG-426-M11
GGAAATTTGCCAATGAAGGAGCAAAAGTAATGCTCGCTGATATTGACGAAAAAGCTGGATTAGCAACATTAAAAGAACTTCAGGAGGCTGGATTTGAAGTAGATTTTATTAAATTAGATGTAACAAATGAATCGAGCTGGACTAAAGCTGTGGAATCTACCGTTTCAAAATTTGGAAAGATAGATATCTTGGTTAATAATGCAGGAACAGCTCTAACTAATACCTTAGACCAAACCACAGAGGCAGATTGGGATGCGCAAATGAATGTTCACGCTAAGGGTTCTTTTTTCGGAATCAAACACGTTGTACCAATCATGAAGGAGAATGGAGGTGGTTCGATTGTTAATTTATCATCGATAAATGGGTTAGTTGGAAGTCCAACATCTACTGCTTATCATGTAGCAAAAGGTGGAGTTCGTTTACTAACTAAGTCTGCAGCGATTCAATATGCAAAATTTTCTATTCGAGTTAATTCAGTTCACCCAGGTTATGCAGAAACTCCTATGACAGAACCCTTATTTAATACATCTGATTCCTTAGGGTCTAGACTTAGTCGAGTTCCAATGGGACGACTAGGTACAGCTGATGAAATAGCCATGGGAATTCTATTTCTAGCCTCTGATGAGTCATCTTTTATGACAGGGTCAGAGTTAGTTATGGACGGAGGAATGACAGCGCAATAATCAATAATAAACATTAGGTGTATTATTTCTGTGATCCTAATAAACAAGTAAAAACTCTATATATAAAAATATATATTTATTTAACATACCGATTGAATAATGGAGAATCAAATGACAAAAATACCAGTTTTATTAACTATCATGCTTTTTTCTTTAATGCTCATAGGATGTAATGCAGTTGGTTTAGGTACAGGAATTGATATTACTGAATTAAAAAAACAACAAATTCAAGAATGTCAAAAAGAGCTTATTAACATTAGAGAGGATGGAGTATCTAGCTTTCGAGAATGTCTAGACCAAATAGAACTACGCTCCGGGTCCATTAACTTAGAAGATGCTAAAAATCAGGCCATAGAAAATATTCTTTTTGAGGAAGAAAAAGATAAATCTATTTCAATGATGCAACAATGCCTAGAAAGAGGAAATACACTAATAGGCCTAGCTTCGGCTAATGAACAAAGCGTGACTGATTATTGTAAAAGTCTATCCCGAAAAGTTTATAAAGGAGATCATAAAAATCTAGAATCTGAAGAAATAGAAACAGATTTAAACGTTTCTCTAAAAACTGCAGAAACATGTCTTGAGGAATCTGAAGAAATGGCAATCCCTACTACAATAATTGGGGATACAAAGGCATTTCGACAATCGCTCGTGACAAACTGTCTTAAAGCCGCTGAGACCACTTTTGATCTAGCTGATGGTACTGATAATTTTGATGCAGTTCGAGCAAAAGGTTCTGCTCAAAATATGCAGTCTGCTTTAACAGACTGTATGAATAACCCAAATAATGTTAAAGGTTCAATATCTACAAGTCGCAAACTAGCAATGTGTCAAGAACAAACAAAAAGGGCTTTTGAAAATGCTGGAGGAAGTACTCAAAAATTAGTACCTACAACATCTAAGAAAATATCTGATTCTACAAAAGAATCCAACAATAATGCAGAAGACATTATAGAGAAATTTGAATCAAGAATTGATGATCTTGAAGAACAAATCGAGGAACTCCAAAATATATTAAAAGAACTGATCCAATAAAATTCTAAGGTAAGGGCTAAAAACTCTTACCTTATACTATATATTGCTTGAAATAAAACTTAGTTTTTGACAAACACCGGCTGAGTCCAAGCTTTTCCACCGGAAGAAGAATAAATTGTAGCTCGGACATATGTTTCATTACCCGCAATTTTATAGTGTGCCGATGTTCCTACAGACTGTGATAAAAGATCACCATTCAGGCCAGAAAAAGTGGTTTTATAAATAAAATCACTCTCCTGTTCTATTTCAATATTAATTTCATTTTCGGTAGTAACGTGAGTAGCTAAAGTAACACCTGTAGAAAAATAAAAATCTCCTATCGTTAGACATTCCATAATTGAAGGGACAGAGAGATCTTTAGCTGGCACCATAACCCATCCTCTTCCTGGATTACTCATGCTAGGAAGCCAATCATGATAATTATGTGAATCATCAGTAGCAGTTCCAAATAGAACTCTGCCAGAACTAAGTACCTTGTCCCATATTTCTTCATCACTTGGTTTTCCAGGAGCACCATACATATTATTTTGAGGGTGAGAATTATGGACCTCAATCAAACTTGCTCCACGAATCTGAGAAATATGAGTATGATCAAATGCCCAACGGAAATTTGGATGGTTAATTTGAGCTATCCCACCAGCATCTCTAATAGAATTCACGTTTGCTTGTATAGTAGCAACAATATCGGTCCCATCTGTAGGTTCAACTACTCTTGAAACTCCAATTCCATTGATATGTATAGGAATTGATCCCATTTTAATTTGAGCTGTAATTTCCTCTCCTGGAACCATCAGTAACCCATCGATTTCTTGGTCAAGAATCGTTCGATGATTATGATCACTAAGTACTAGAAAATCATACCCGTGCTCTTTATACCAGTTAGCAACCCATTCTGGATCAGCATCGCCATCTGATTCAGTTGTATGAGTATGAAGGTTACCTTTAAACCATTTTTGTTTGGGCAAATTAATCTCCTTATAATGAATATTAAATTTTTCCGCAAAACCAATGAAGGTTAATAGTTATTCCTTAGTATTAATTTAGAATTATTTAAATTTACCTCTACCAACTATAGGTATAGATTCTTCAAACAAATCTCCTCTGTATACAAAATATTCATCGTGAAGATTGATAGTTGTGTCTCCGTGCATAGGTCTAAGTAGGACTTTATCACCTACTTTAAGGTTATTAGCTTGAGGATCAGTAATTAAACACTTACTGTGTTCTTCCGAAAGGCTAGTAAAAGTAATACCTTTAGGGAATATTACTTCAGGAAGTCCTTGATCCATAGAAATGGATTTTAAACCACAGTCTAATACTATCCTGTCGTCTCTTCGTGATATTACTGTAGAGATTACAGATAAAGCAGGTTCAAAATCATCAAAAATTTTTAAATAGTTCCCATCCATAAATATATATGAACCACATTGCAATTCTGTAATACCATCAATAGTTGACGTAATGTTATAAGTACCAGTTCCTGAAGCTGACACTATATCCACTTCAATACCGTTTTCTACAAGTAGGTTTTTTGCTTCTATTAGTATATTCATAGCTTTTGTAGCTTCTGAAACTCTATCTTCATAATTGTTTATATTTACTGTATGTCCCTCATAACCCATAATGCCTTCAAATTTTAATCCGTTTTTGGACTTAATTAATTTCACAAATTCAATAATTTCATCTAGCTCTACTCCACACCTATCCATACCTACATTTACTTCAACAATCACACTTAAAGTTCGTGAATCTTTCACAAAAGCTTCTGAAAGATCTTCAAGGTTTTGTTCATTTTCTACCGCAACAATTACTTTACTGATTTTATTTACATCAACTAAACGTTGGATTTTAGATTTACCCACAATTTGATTAGGAATTAATATTTCTTTTATTCCAGCAGCTGCCATTTGTTCAGCCTCACCTAATTTAGCGCAACAAATACCTATTGCACCTTGTGCTATCTGTTTTTTAGCCCAATAAGGACTTTTATTGGTCTTTGAATGAGGTCTCATAGATACGTTTTGAGAGTTTGCAAAATCCTGCATGTTTTTAATGTTTTTTTCTGCTACATCCAAGTCAACTATTATGGAAGGGGTATCTACATCAAAAATGGGCATTCCTTTTTGGTATGTTGATACTTGATTCACATCAGAACCATATGCACCTTGCATGTAAGTATCTGTATATTTGTTATTCATTTGTGACAATCCTTATTATCAAAAATATTGTGTGCCATTTAACTAAATTGTGTTAGTTATAACAAGTGAAGT
>QCNV01000044.1 GCA_003213095.1 SAR202 cluster bacterium AG-426-M11
CAACCATTGGTTTTCCGGTTCTCCAAAACCAAAGGTCGTGGGTTCGATCCCTGCCACCCCTGCCAGTCATTTAGCTACGAAATTGACTTTAGTCGTATGATTACCTCATAAAATACAAATAAAGTTAACTATTTCCAATATAGGTAAATGAGTAATCAAAAGAAATGTGATAAATGTGCAGCATCTATAAAGGATGATTCGTTATTTTGTGAAAAATGTTCCATACAAAGTAAGTCACAGGCAACTGCAGAAAATAGTTGGAACACTCTTGATGGATGTGCAGATATTTTTATGGGATTATTTTGGGGATTAATTTTCGGTTGTTGTGGATTTTTCGTACTATTGATGATTAGTCCTGCAATTCTTAAAATTTTCTACCCCAACTTCTACAACATGTGGGTTAACTCATCAATGCGTGGAATGGGATTGCTATTTATAAGCTTGTTTTGTGGAATGATTATTTACCCATTTGTAAGATTAATCTTCAGCAGTAAAGCCATGAAGGGGAAAATATTATTTTTTACTGTTTTTACTCATTTAGTTTTATGTATGATTATTTTCCTAGTAATTGTAAATAATAGCGATTGGAACAATCAAAACTATCAGACAAAAAATTACCCAGAGGTACGGAAAAGCTACGGAATTCTTCCCACTGTCACTCATGAATCCAATACTGAAACCATCGTTAACCAAAAACCTACTACAACTGTGCTTTCTGTACCAACTCAAACTCCAAAAATAAACACTTCCCTTAATACAAATGATATTACGATTGCTACACCAGCAAATATTATTACTCCTACTCCTACTCCTACTGGATATCATCATTATGTCAAAGGACGACAATCATTATGGAACGATGAAAATTTCATCGAGGCTATAGAACATTTCAATAAATACATTCAACTAAATGATGCTGATGCTAAAGGATATGAACAAAGGGGTCATTCATATCATCACTTAGCAATACAATTGGGACATAAAGAATACATTGACCCTCAAATTATTTTGAACCATTTCAATAACGCCTTAATCGACTATGACAAAACAATAGAATTAAATCAAAGCAGTGCCAATGTTTATGGCCAACGTGGACATGTACATAGATTATTAGACAATCATCAAAATGCGATTCATGATTATGAAAAACACATAGAACTAGATTCTACAGACCCTTGGCCACACCATTATTTAGGAATGGTCTACGTAAATATAAATGAATACGAATTAGCTATAGAAAGTTGGGAAAAATATATCGAACTCCGATTAATTCACGACTCTAATTGGCTAGAATCAGAACAATCCAGGAATACATACAATCAGATGGGATGGGCATATATTGAACTTCACAAATACAAAAAATCTATTGAGTATTTTGATCATGCATTACTAATAGATTCCAATTTTGATAGCGCAATCACTGGTAAATTCATTGCAACAGAGAATATGAAATCCATTATTCGTTAATTTCAAGCATTATTATTATGTATAATCCTAAACATCAAAATTATAAATAAATATTAGGAAATCGTATGGTAATCACGCTAATCGCTTTTAAGGATTAGAAAAGTTTTTAAACAATTTGGTCCCTGAAACTTTGCCTGGTTTGCAAATTTTAGTACATCAATCAGATAAAGAAGTAATTTATTTTTCTAAGAGGATAATATGAAATCTTTTAAATTTTTGTGGGAATTATCAACAATTTTAATAGCTATAGGATTGTTATTAATTCTTGTGGCTCCCTTTTTGTTGCTGTTTAGTTTTAATGCGGAGGCGACGGGAACAGGACAAATAATATTTATAACAGGTTTATTATTTTTTATAATTGGAATTTTATTCTATGTTGTTTCTTCAAATTCAAAAATTAAAGAATCTACAAATAAAACATCAGCTATTATTCAAACTTTCATTGGTGGCCCAATTATAATTATTATCAATATATATATATTAGTTTATTTAGTACAAAGTATTTTTGGTTTAATCAAACAATAAATGTTCAAGAAGAAGTTACAACCATAAATTCTACTGAACGAAAAGATTTACAAAATATATTTTCTAAAAACATGCACACTTACTGTTCAAAGCAGAAAGATATTGAATTGGAACAATGTTTATGCACATACAAAAGGCTGTCACTATTTTTAGATAATGATGAATTATTTAGGTATCGTACTGAAGAAATATCTATTTCCGAAGAATTTAATATTAAAAAAGCAAGAGAAGAATGTAAAGATACAGAAATTCAAAAATGGACAGAAGAAACTTACAGTGATAATAGAATATGAGATTTAGAGAGAATTATCTTGAGTTTGAATTGAGATGATGGACTGAGGATGACTCGACATCCGACCTCTACTTTATCATGAGTGGAACATTAGAGAACTTTAAATACAACATAAGAAATTATTACAATCTCAATTAATATTATTGCACCTATTATCTGAAACTCTATTTTTTTTATTAGGAATGTTTACTGGTATACCATGCCACTTAAATGTTTTCATGATGTTAAATATACACCTTAATGGTAGAGGCTCTCCTAGGGGCATTATCAATTAATTGATCTATTTCATTCATCATTGATCACCTTTATTCAATGAGAACCGGAAAACCAATGGTTGATTTATTCAAATAGTTTTCATTTTGAATTTGATTGAATTTATATTCTATTTATAATGCCAGTGTGATTTTTTTGAATAAAATAATGGAGAATTCAATATGAAAACTATTTGAACATGTCAATAATTATTCATTCACCACTAACTTTGTTATATTGCCTGGCTGTTGCTGTGGAGATTCCCAATTCATCAATCTTAACAACAAATGTTGATATAATCGTTTCAAATTTATTATAAAACATTAAATTAGAGTCATTATGAAAGCAGTAGTAACACTATTTTTTAGTATATTATTATTTATTTCATGCTCTTCAGTTGATACTGGTGTTGCAACTGAAATAATAAATGACCCCATTAATAAAATCATTCAAAATGATGGGGTTCCCACTGAAGGGAACATTCCTGATGGTATATGGATAGTGGGAGAACATATTTTACCTGGAACATATTCAACTACTGCGGGAAATTCGTGCTATTGGGAAAGATTGAAAGGATTAACAGGCGATCTTAATGCTACATTAGCTAATGGCTTAGGTAGTGGGGAAAAAACAATTACAATATTACCCACAGACCAAGGTTTTTCCACAAATGGATGCGGAACTTGGAAATTACTTAAAGAGTCAGTTGAAATTGATTCAAATGTTTCCCCCGTACCGACAGTATCTCAACTTATCTCCTCTACTCCCACTAAAGATTTAAATATAAAAACACTCACTTCCTCTCAGAAAAATGGAGTTACAGCAACATTCACTCCTGTCCCCACATATACTCCTGTCCCCACATATACTCCTGTTCCTACATATACTCCTGCTCCTTTACAAAACCAAACACCTACGCCCCAACCAACGCCGACACCTGTTTCACAAATCACATCACCAACACCAACTGCAACACCTGAGAAAGTTATACAAAATAACGCAATAATTTTAGATGAATGGGATTCATACAAAACATTAAGAAATAAAGTAATTACAAATGAATATTATTGGGTCTTTATGCCGGAATTAGAGCTAATCGACAAATACCAATTCCCACAAAATACTATTGTTCAAGGTAGATTTCAAAATTCAGTAGATCATAATATTTTCTCCTTTAATGCTAATGAAGGACAATTACTCAGAGTACTAACAGAACCGAAGGCTAATGTAGAATGTTGCATGGATCTCAAACTCTCTTATCAGGGCGAATCTGTTTACACCCTTCCAACGACTGGATACTTTAACCCATCTATTCCGAAAGATTTAAGCGATGAAAAAAACAGAGTAATTGAAACTCCTTATTTAGAATTAAATGCTACTGG
>QCNV01000045.1 GCA_003213095.1 SAR202 cluster bacterium AG-426-M11
ATTGAGCCATTCCTATTGCCCCTATCATGCCTCCGATTCCTCCACTCAGCAACAGATATCCATAAATTTGGACGTCACCATTAAGAACGTCTTCAGCAAAGACTGGTAATAAGGTATTGTAAGAAGAGGTAAATACTCCAGCTACGATACCTATTAAAATTAACGCTATCATCACTCGGTGTTGTCTTATGTAGTCAAATCCCTCAATAAGATCACGCCAAGGTTTTTGAGCATTTGCCTTAGTGTAAATTTCCTGTTTCGAAAGTTTGCTGAACATGATTGTTGTGAAGGCATATGCAACCCCAATGATCATAAACACTCCTTCAATTCCCCATATTTTCTCTATGAGTGGTAAGAAGACAGGGGCGATGATTGCTGATCCAGTTCCCAACATTGATTGCAATGCAAAGGCGTTAACTAAATGTTCACGAGGCAATAAATTTGGAACCATAGCTTGCCTAGAAGGGATATCGAAAGAGAGTAGTATCCCATTAATCAAAGAAATTGATATTAGGTGCCATGGCTGTATTAAATTGAAAAATACTAATAGGCCTATGATTAAAGCGGTTATCGAAAAACAACCTCGAGTTATTGTAACCAATCGCACCCTGTTGACTCGATCTGCTATAACTCCTCCCCACATAGAGAATACTAATATTGGACCCAAGCCAGTAAAGGTCAATATTCCTAAATAAAGTACAGTATTTGTTAGTTCGTGCATAAGCCAAAGGTTTGCAGCCATTAGCATGAATATTCCGATATTTGACGTGGAGTTGCCTATCCAGAAAATTCTGTATTCACGAAATTTTAAAGCTTCGAACATTGGCTCTACTTTAGATTAAAAAACATATAAATGAAAGTAAGATTTTAAGAGTGAAATCCAAGTATGAAAATCCTTAGGAGAACATGTTAACCAAGCACTCTTGCCACTCTATTAAGGAAAAGCTAATAATAAGTTCATGAGTTTTAGTTTATTTAATTATCAATATAGAAGATGGTTTGTTGCAGGCACTACCTTTCTCTCTGTGGGGACTTCTATAGGATTTGTACTATACGCATTTCAGGCTTTTGTTATTCCTTTAGAAGAAGAATTCGGATGGTCAAGAACTCAAATCAACTTCTCTTTATCCTTAGGGATAGCTAGTTCATTTATATCTCCTGTAGTAGGTAGATTTTTAGACAAGTTTGGTGCTACTAAAATAATGTCTATTTCTTTATTACTAGTTACTTTAGGTTTCTTAATGAGAGGCTCTATGAGTGACTTATGGCAACTTTATTTATCAAGTATATTCCTATACGTAGGAATACCTGGATCCACACAACTTCCTGTGGGGAAACTGATGGGTTTATGGTTCCCTAAAATTAGGGGAAGAATGATAGGTTTTACTATGGCTGGAAATAATTTTTCAGCAGTTGTAACGGTGCCTATTGCAACTTTCATAATTCTGGCATCAGGCTGGAGATTTACTTTTTACGCTCTAGGGATATCAACATTCATAGTACTTATTTTAGTACTTTTATTTATAAGAGATGATAAAAATTATGATTTTGAATCTGAAAACAAAAATGAAGGGGCGAAAGGTTCCGAAAAAGATTATGAATTATCAGAAGCCATTAAGACTAGTGCTTTTTGGTTTTTAACATCAGGGATAACTTTACAACAATTTGCTAGAACTACTGTTGTAATACAACTGGTCCCTCATTTTGTTGCTAAAGGTGTAAGTATAGGTTTAGCGTCTTCTATGATGTCTGCATTTGGAATATTTGCAGTTATAAGTAAATTAATATGTGGATGGTTAAGTGATTTCATTCCATCTAGATTCATATTAATAGCTGTAGTGATTTTCCAAATGATAGGAATACAATTTGTTCTTGCTGACAGACAAGAATTAATGTGGATAGGATCTTCATTAATGGGATTAGGGATTGGGGCTATGGGAGTACTGGGACCAGCAATTACAACTGAATTATTTGGATTGAAAAAATATTCTTCAATTTTTGGTTTTATCAATATGCCAATAGCATTACCTATAATTATTGGACCAATATTCTCAGGAATAATTTTTGATAGATTTCAAACTTATAGTTTAGCTTTTAATCTTGTAGAGTTGATTTTAATAATTGCACTAATTAGTTTTATTTTTGTAAGGATAAAGCCTAATCAAAATAAGATTCCAATCATAAATAAATAACTACATCATTAAGGGTTTTTCTCTTCATGAATTAGAATTTCATTACCAATTCTTATTACACCTTGTGTATTTAAGGGTATCAATTTGATTGCAAAAACAGGAGGTTTTTTATCTTGGATATCAAGCATAGATTTCAAAACATTTTTATCTGTCATTCCGTTACTAGGATTACAGTTGATGGCTAAACATCTATTAACAGGCTTCTCTACATTGAAAAACAGGCCATTAATTTCTATGTATTTACCAATCCAATCAAATTCTTCCCATGGATTAATTCCCTCGATAATAATATTGGACCTAAATCTAGTATGTTCTATTTCATAACCTAATTGATTATTCAGATCATTCAAAGATTCTTGACTGTGTAGTGTCAATCCACCATTCGGAGTATCGTGAAAATGATTCGAATTCTCACCACCTATAAATACAAAAGGAAATCTTTGAGGAAAATTCTTTATCAAATCAGTATCTGAATTAATAACAAATTCTGTAAATTTTTCTTCAATTTCATCTCTTTGAGTATCAACATTAGCGTTGATGATTGTGTTTCCATCATACCTTATGATTAATTGTCTATTTTTCTCATCATATTCAACATTTAATTTAGCTATCTGAGGCATATGCATTAATGCAGCAAAATTTGTTTTTCTTTGCCATTCAAAATTATCTCTAGATCCTGCATCTTGAAATCTAAACCCAAACAATCGATCTCCTTGGATATAACCATTTTCATTTAAAGTTAAGGATTCTGATTTTGAAGGAGTTAAGGATTTGATTGGGTACTTATATAATTTTGTGATTTTCATTTTATTAAATCATTAATAACTAATTTTGATGTTTTTCAAAGA
>QCNV01000046.1 GCA_003213095.1 SAR202 cluster bacterium AG-426-M11
AACAGCACAGCCTCAACAACAGAACTTAATATACCCATCAATAGAGTTAAAGATGTGCATACAATTCTATCTATGAACCTGAATTGTCTAGGAATTTTGAATGTAACAAACAACAAACCTGTTATTCCTATCAACCAAAAGATCAAACTTAAAACCCTAGACTGATTAACAACCCATTCATTAACCATCAACCCAAAAACCTCCCATTCTTGATGGAAAATCTCAGCATGCAAAAAAATAGTTGACCCTATAAATGGCAAACCTGCAAGTAACCCTCTAGCTATTGCCCTATCACTTAATAAACGGACTTTAATTTCATCTCTCATAGATTCAATGTATCATAATATTTTTATATATTTTGTGTGGAGCGTGTATGGATTTTCATTATTTTTATATTTTATTCTGGATTGTGTCGTACATAATAGGTTCCATCTCTTCGGGAGATATCATAGTCAACTCATTCACAAATAAAAATATTCGTACTTTAGGCACTTTAAACCCCGGAGCTTCAAATATTTACGCAGAAATATCCCCTAAATTTGGTGTGATTGTATTTTTTGTAGACATTTTCAAGGGAGCTTTATCAACTTTACCTTTAGTTTTACTAGGGTACGCAAGCTGGATTCCTGCAATTAGTATGGGAGCTTTGTTATTGGGCCATATGGTAAAAACCCCTTGGGGGAAATACGGAGGGACAGGAATGGCTACTGCAATGGGGGCAGGAGTAGGATTGTTACCACTTGGAGCCTTAATAGGAGTTTTTCCGAGTTTCCTAATTTTACTAATCACAAAAAGACCTAGTTTTACTGGAGCTGCAGCATTTCTATTATCAATAATTGGAGGATGGCTAATTTACCAAGACCTTATTTCAACAATTAGTATTCTAATAGCTGCCAGTGCTGTGTTAATAAAATATCAATCTCAATACAAACTAATTAAAATAGACTAAAACAACAAACTCAAACTGATCGCCCCCTTCAGAGTCCAAGCAATAGTTCTAATCCAATTTGTATAAATCAATAATTTAATGATTCTAATATCTTTTAATTTTAAAAGTTTCATATGATAAGGAAGTTGAAAAAAAAGTGTAGAAGCCCATATGACACTCAACAACAACACCATAATGACTATTTGGCTACTAACTACATATTTAAAAAATACAGCCAAACAAATCGCTGAGAACAGTTCTATCAACATTACCAATCCTACAATTGGAGTAATTTTCCAAAAATGATAATGGTGATATCTAGAAAATTCACTATCTTCTACAAACCGAAAAAGAGGGTAACTCACTATCTGAATTAACCAAATTAATCCAACCATAAACCAGGAACTAGAAATTTGCAGAATTAACAAAACTGAATAAATAGAAATATCCAAAATTCTATTCTTTATCTGTAGATGTTTGAATAAGAGTTGAAATTGTAACGCCTAATGCAGAAGATAGGTTAAATAATGCTGCCATAGTCAAATTTTGTTTACCATTCTCTACTAAGCTAACATATGCTCTATCAACGCCTGCCAATTTAGCCAAGCTTTCCTGATTTAATCCCTTGGACTTCCTAATTTCCTGAACTTTTTCCCCGATAGAATTTAGCATTTCTTGTAAGGAAACCCTGCCAGGCGCTAAACCCATCTGTTTTTCAATATGATCAATTGCCGAAACTGGATCTCGCACAACAAAAACATCCGAAAAATTCTCATCATTTTCTTTAATAACAGGCCCGCCAACACAAATAACAGGAGATTCTTCCAAATCTTTCAAACTATGAACACAGTCAATTGCCTGATCTAAATTTGAACTCAAAATAATAGACAAAGCCACAACATCAGTCTTAGTGCTCTTTACATACTCAGCTAAATCTGCGCCAGGAGTTTCTGTACCCAAATAAGCAACTTCCCAACCGCCCAAAATCAATAAATTAGCAAACATTTGAGCAGCCACCCAATGCCTTTCACCTACCGGAGTTGTAACTACTGCCCTCAATCCATTAGAAGATAATTTTGGTGATTTTTGCAAAACTATTTCTATTAAATTGGATGCCAATTGACTAGACAGATGCTCAT
This sequence comes from SAR202 cluster bacterium AG-426-M11, assembly GCA_003213095.1. Lineage (GTDB taxonomy): Bacteria > Chloroflexota > Dehalococcoidia > Lucifugimonadales > UBA826 > AG-426-M11. The sequence continues at coordinate 2,068 of QCNV01000046.1, forward strand.
GAGCAACTGTAATTTGCCCTTTGTGCCATAATTCACCTATATCAGAAAGGGTTTTACCAATAATGAGTGTATATATATCAGTAGGCCTTATGTTATATCTCAAAGCTTCGTCAATTACCGAGTTGCTACCTGTCCTGTCACCAACCCTGATAGAATCAAAAAGGCTTTTTTGCAATCTATTTACAGTTTTTTTGTATTGAATATCCGTTGCCATATAATTCACCCTCCAAATCTTAGCTGAATGATCCTTCTTCTGTAACTAAAAATTCTAAAAAGGGTACGTTTGACGAAAAAAAAGTGAGCAACTCTTCCCAAGATTCCTAATGGCACTCTATACAAAACTCTATCTTCCATCAGCGAAGTAGTATTTGAATTTTCTATAATTCTGTGCTCATGCCACCAAAGACTGTAAGGTCCTTTTGTCTGAAAATCAATGAACATTTCTCCTTCAGACCATTTTGCTATTTCAGTTCTCCATCTAAAAGGTAAAGGACCTAAATTAATTTTATATGCAAAAGTCGACCCTTTATCAACATGTTTGGGCATCTCTAATATACGAAAACCCATCCAATTAGG
>QCNV01000047.1 GCA_003213095.1 SAR202 cluster bacterium AG-426-M11
TCTTTTCCTTCTTTCTGAGTAAGGTCAGTTTGTCTGGAAATTCCATGAGCACTTAAGCCATAAATTACTCCAAAATTTAGTATTTTAGCTATTCGTCTCATGTCTTTAGTCACATCCGAAGCTTTAACGTTATATACAAGACAAGCAGTAGCATTATGGATGTCTTCTCCATTTCTAAATGCCTGTAGCAAACCTAGGTCATTTGAAAAATGAGCGAGTACTCTGAGTTCAATTTGTGAGTAATCTGCTGCGAGTAATGTGTTTAGTGGAGTTTTAGGAATAAATGCCTCTCTAACTTTTCTTCCCAATTCAGTACGTACAGGGATGTTTTGGACATTTGGATCATTACTAGAAATTCTTCCAGTACTTGTTCCAGTCTGACGGTAAGTAGTATGAATTCTCTGAGTTTTTTTATTTACTAACGAAGGTAAAGCATCTACATAAGTAGATTTGATTTTAGAAATTTCCCTGAATTCTAAAATTCTGCTCAGTACTTCATATGATCTAGTGTCAGCCTCAGTAGCATTCCCAAGATCTAAAGTTGTTTTTAAGTCGTCTAATGATTGAGCATCAGTAGAAAATCCACTTTTAGTTTTTTCTAGTTGGAGGTAAGTTTAATTCATTAAAAAGTAATTCACTTAACTGCTTAGGAGAATTTAAATTGAATTCGTGTCCTATCAATTCAAACATTTCAATTTTAATTTGATGTAATTGATTGCCCAATATTTCTGACATTGAATTTAATAATTCTGTGTCAACAGAAACCCCGTTTGATTGCATGAGATTTAAAATTCTAATTAACGGAAACTCTAATTGTGATGTAAGATTACTAATGCCAGCATCTATAATTTCTTGGTTTAATTTTTCATATAATTGCTGTGTGAAATCTGCATCACTAATTGCATATTGAGAAGCTTTATGTATTTCTACTTCAGACATTGTGATTTGATTTCGTCCAGAACCTATAAGTTCTTCTATTTTTGTCATTTCAACACCAAAATTTTCTAAGACTAAATCTTTAAGCCCTAAATTTCTTCTTCCTAAAACGTGAGCAGCTATCATTGTGTCAAACTCTAATCCTATGACTTTTATTCCTATATTTTCGAGTACAGTAATATCGAAAATGGCATTGTGAGCCCTTTTTAAAATTTGAGGATTTGAAAATGTAGGAGATAACTTTTTCACAACAATATCTTGAGATATTTGCTTACCTTTATGATGGCCCACAGGAATATACCAACCAGAGTTTTTTGATATTGATAGAGATATTCCTACTATTTTTGTTTCCATAGCATTAGTAGAAGTTGTTTCAGTATCAAAAGAAAATCCATTTTGGAGTTTTGGTATCAATTGGTCGAGTTGGGATTCGTTTTCAACGATATTGTAATTAAGGTTTTTGTCTGTATTTTGATAAGGTATATCTGCATGATTTTCAAATTGAAGCGGAATTCTGGGAATAATTGAATTAAATTCAAGACTTGATAAAAATTTTATTACGTTATTTCTATCAAAATTTCCAAATTTTGCTTGATCTAGATCTAAGGTGACAGGGGCTGATTTGATTATTTTGGTTAGTTCGTAACTAGAATATGCTAATTCTTTAAATTCTTTAAGGCTTGTTTGTGCTTTAGGTGGTTTTACTAATTCAATATTATTGAAAATTTCATCAATTGACCCAAATTCTAGCAATAAGTTTATTGCAGTTTTGATTCCAATTCCTGGTACACCGGGAATATTGTCTGAACTGTCTCCTTGTAAAGCTTTAATCTGTGCTACATATTCTGGACCCAATCCCCCATACCTGTTTTTTACGGCATTGATATCATACGTTGTTTGTTTTTGAGTTCCAGAGTTCATCATTACTTGTACATTTGGGGTGACTAGTTGGAGAGTGTCCGAATCACCTGTGAGAATTATACTTTTGATGCCAAATTTTTCTGCTTGTGTACATAGAGTTCCTAATAAATCATCTGCTTCATATCCTTCTAATTCAAAAATCGGTACTTGAAACTCATGCATTAAATTTCTTACGACATCAAATTGGCTTCTTAGTTCTGGAGGAGAGGGCTTTCTATGTGCTTTATATTCTGTGAATAATTGATGCCTAAAAGTAGGTTGAGGTAAATCAAAAGTTACCACAATGTGAGATGGATTGATTTCTTCTATGCATTTTAAAAATGCATTGGCAAATCCGAATACCGCTCTTACGTCTTGTCCTGTAGTGCTTACAGTCAAAGGGTTTTGAATGGCATGAAATGCTCTGTG
>QCNV01000048.1 GCA_003213095.1 SAR202 cluster bacterium AG-426-M11
CTTAAATCTAATAATTCTTGGTCATTCATAAATTTACGTATCATTCCGTAGATTCATCCTCAAAACTAGAGAGGTATGAAAAGGTATGATTCGAGCCTATCATTCGGATATACTTTGGTCAACATATCAAAATACAGGAACAAATATTGAACAGATTATCTATAGACAAAGTTGGATTATATAGAAATAAAATACTGATCAGGTGGAATGATGGCAAAGAATGCACCTATGACAGTCGTGAATTAAGAATCAGTTGCCAATGTGCTGAGTGTGTAGAAGAATGGAGCAACAGAAAACTTCTAGATCCCGCTACTGTTCCAAACGATTTAGAAGTAGAGGATCACCTAATGATAGGAAACTATGCAATTCAATTCTTATGGAGTGATGGACACTTTACAGGAATTTTCCCATTCAACGTTTTGTATGAATTGTGCCCATAATTGAGACCTCACCCTGAGACTTTTTTATCTCAGGGTGAGAAAATCAACTATACAGGCTTAAATTTGGGAAGAGCTATCTCATCAGTAATGTCTTCAAAAACAACTTCCAAAGGCATGCCTATCTGTAATTTTTCTGGAGTTGGATCATCCATAACTATGTTGGTAGGCATAGTAGGACCTTCTTCTAACTCAACTATTGCTGTAACGTAAGGTGCTTCAAATCCTGGATGAGGAGCTCTACCTGTTTCGTATCCAACAATTGCAAAAGTATACAAAGTAGCTTTTCCTGAAGCTTTTATCCAATCTGTGTCTCTAGGATTGTCACAAGGTATAGCCCTACAAATATCAGTAGGGAAAAAATATGCTTCTTTACAACTATTACAATATCTTAGCCATAATTCTCCCTGTTTTGCCTTTTGCCAATAAACATCTGATTCCCCTTGAGGAACTGGAATTGGTTTGTTATATGCCATGATTATTATTCTCCTGTAATTAATCCACCGCTAAAACGGTAGTACCTGTAGATGATAAGGATCCACCAGTTCCGTTTACTAAAGCGATATTATGATCTTTAATTTGTCTGTCACCACATTCTCCTCGAAGTTGTCGAACAGCTTCAAGGATCAAAAACATTCCATACATACCTGAGTGAGTATGAGAAAGACCACCACCATTGGTATTCATAGCAAAGTCTCCGCCTGGTGCAGTCCTTTGATTAGCCACAAAATCTGCAGCCTCACCTGGCCCACAAAAACCCAAACTTTCTAAAGTAGTCATAACTGTGTATGTAAAAGAATCATATATCATAGCTAAGTCAATATCAGAATGAGTAATTCCTGCCATTTGCATAGCTTTGGGACCACTATTAACAGCATTAGTTCTAGTTAAGTCTGGCATTTGACTAATCATTCCATGAGTTTGTCCTTCTGCAGCACCTAAAATCCATACAGGTTTTTTGGCAGTATCTTTTGCTCTTTCAGCAGATGTAATTACAAATGCTCCTCCTGCATCAGTTACTAAACAACAATCTAACAAATGAAATGGCCAAGAAATCCAACGTGAATTGTGATAATCATCAAAACTCATAGGGTCTTTCATATAAGATTTAGGATGTTTTAATGCCCATTTTCTAGTAGCCACAGCAATTTCGGCCATCCCTTGTCTTGTTTTGTCTTCACCATACATATGCATATATCTTCGAGCAGCCATAGAATAAGCTACTGGCTGTCCAATAAACCCATAAGGAGTTTGATACTGAGGATCTGGATCTGAAGCATTCCCACCGGGCCTACTTCGCATACTTCTTCCTGCCTCACCGTGAGTGACTAATGCCACATCACAGTAGCCAGCGTCTATCGCTGCAATTGCATGAGCAATATGAATGATGAAAGAAGATCCTCCTACCGCAGTAGTATCTACAAAAGAAGGTTTTACTCCCAAATATTCTCCTAATTGAAGAGTAGATGTACCAGCTGTAAAAAGACCATCAACATCTTTTAGTGAAAGTCCAGCATCTGCTAGAGCATTATGAGCTGCTTCTGCATGATGTTGTAAATTAGATTTATCAGGTACTTTACCTATTTCATCTGATTCATCAACACCAACTATCGCAGCAGTTTTTCTTAAATCGGTCATTTATCAATACCTCCATGATTTATCGGACCAGGAAACTCAAGAACAAGTGAACCCGCGAGTCTA
>QCNV01000049.1 GCA_003213095.1 SAR202 cluster bacterium AG-426-M11
GATTTCATACCATTATTAGGATGGCTAGACGATATTATCATCATTGGATTATCCATAATTTTCTTTGTATCAAAATCGTTTCCGTATTTCTCCAAAAAACGAGACAATCAAAATAAAAATTTTGTAGAAGGAGAATACAAAATCATCAATGATGATGACCCTCCCAAATAGCCAAAGCCCAATTTGGCTATGATATAATTCCAGTCCACAAAAAAATAGGAAAAATTAGGAAAAATTCATGGAAGTAGTATTTTTAACAGATGTAGAAGGGGTAGCTCATGGCGGAGAAGTTAAAGAAGTTAGAAACGGTTTTGCACGAAATTACCTAATACCTCAACAATTAGCTGCTCCAGCAACTCACAACAATTTACAAAGAATCAAAAAATTAACGGAACAGGCTAAGGTTGACAGATTAAAAATTCTTCAAGACATGAAAGAATTAGCTTCTGCTATTGATGGAACAGAAATTACAATTCCTGTTCGAGCTGGAGCAAATGGACGTTTATACGGATCGGTTACTGGCACTATGATAGCTGACCAAGTATCTGAAATTACTGGAAGAACATTAGAAAGAAGATTAGTTCAATTAGATGACCCAATCAGAGATCTAGGTACATTTGAGGTTCCAGTTAGATTACATCCTGAAGTATCGGCAAACATTTCTGTAATAGTCCATGCTGATGGAGAAGATCCAATTTCAGAACTAGAAGAAGCTGAAATCTCAGAATCAATTACTGAAGTCGAAGAAGTTGAAATCTCAGAATCAATTACTGAAGTCGAAGAAATGACAGAACAAATTGTTGCTGATTCTGATTCAAACATAGAGACAGACGACCCCAAAATATCATAATATCCTAATGCAAATCATTTGGATTAGGAGCTTAAATGTACTCAGACAGAGTTCAACCTCATAACTCTGAAGCAGAAGATTCTGTTTTAGGATCCTTACTTTTAGACGGGGATTCACTAACTAAGGTTTCTTCATTTTTAAAATCAGAAGATTTTTTTTATGAAAGAAACAAATTATGTTATGAAGCTTGTATCAACCTGATTTCAAGAAACGAGGCTATTAATCAAATTACAGTCGCACATGAACTTAGAATATCGGGACAATTAGACTTGATAGGAGGAATGGAAAGATTAAATGAGCTTCCCGATGTAGTCCCTACTCCAGCGCACATAATTCATTATGCAGAAATCGTACACAGAACCGCAGTAATGAGAAAACTAATTTCAACTTCTAACTCTATTGCAGAAATAGGATTTGAAAGTAGCCCTGACATGGATGATTCACTCAGTAAAGCTGAAGAATTATTATTTCAAGTCAGATCAGATCGTGGATCACGAGATTTTTCAAGCCTTAGCGAAGTATTAGACGTTTTCTTAGAAGAAACAACTCAGGGTCCTGATATCAATTCTTTAGCACCTGTAGCTAGTGGATTTAATCAATTTGACGAAATATTAGGAGGGGGACTTCAAAGATCAGATTTAGTAATTATTGCAGCCCGACCAAGCTTAGGTAAAAGTAGCTTAGCATTTAATATCGCTGCAAATGCTTCTTTACAAGGAAACCATGTAGGAATCTTTAGTTTAGAAATGAGTAAAGAGCAAATTGCTGTAAGACTATTATCTAGTGAATCGGGAGTAGATAGTAGTAGATTAAGACTTTCAGTAGTCAATGACAGTGAAATGCAAAAAGTTTTTGAATCCATAGGAACCTTATCTGAAATACCACTTTACATTGACGATACCCCTTTCCAAACCATAGTTGAAATGCGTAGCAAGGCTCGGAGACTACAAGCAGAATTTGGATTAGATTTACTGATAGTCGATTATCTTCAATTAATCAATGGAAACGGTGATTACAGATCAGGAAACAGAGTTCAAGAAATGGGAGAAATTTCACGATCACTTAAAGGAATTGCTAGAGATTTAAATGTTCCTGTGATTGCCTGCTCTCAATTAAGTCGTGCTATAGAGCAAAGACCTGACCATAGGCCATTATTGTCAGATTTAAGAGAAAGTGGAAGTATAGAACAAGATGCTGATATCG
>QCNV01000050.1 GCA_003213095.1 SAR202 cluster bacterium AG-426-M11
GCCTCACAGAAGATATGGAATTAATTGTTGCTAGAAATACTCCTATAGAAATTGTAGAAGAATACAACCCCGAAAATTAATATGAACACTGTTGCTACCCAATCTTATAAAAATGGATCCGACCTTACTGTAGCTGCCTTATATCATTTTACTAATCTAAACAATCTACTGGATAAACAAAGTGATTTAGAAATAATCTGTAAAAACAATTCAATTCTTGGAACACTTTTACTAGCAACTGAAGGAATCAATGGGACCATTGCAGGATCTACACAAGGGATACAAATAGTGGTAGATCATATTAAAAATTGGGAAGAAATATCAGATTTAGAGCTTAAATATTCACTTAGCTCTCATCAAAACTTCAACAGACTCAAAATAAAAATCAAAGACGAAATAGTCACAATGGGAAAAGGTGACATAAATGTTAAAGAAGAGTCAGGGACATATGTAGACCCTAAAGATTGGAACAAACTAATTTCCCAAGAAGACGTAATAGTTATAGATACTAGAAATGAATATGAAGTATCTATGGGTCAATTTGCAGGTGCTATTGATCCAAAAACTGATACATTTCGACAATTCCCTAATTGGGCAGACCAACTTAATCGAAATTCTGACACACCTAAAAAAGTGGCTATGTACTGTACAGGTGGAATTCGTTGTGAAAAAGCTAGTTCTTACATGAAAAGATTAGGTTTTGATGAAGTGTTCCATCTTAAGGGAGGCATCCTCAAATATCTAGAAGTAATTCCTGAAGAGGAAAGTTTATGGTCAGGTGAATGTTTTGTATTTGATGATCGAGTTTCCTTAGTTCATGGATTGGAAGAAGGCGAATATAGCTTATGCTATGGTTGCCAAGATCCTGTGTCACCAAAAGACAGAAAATCTGATCTTTATGAAGCTGGAGTCAGTTGCCCATCATGCTATAACACTCTGTCAGAACAGAAAAAAAACAATCTCAGAGAACGAGAAAAACAATTCCGCTTAGCTCAAGAACGTGGCCAGTTTCATTTAGGTGATAAGTCAAACAGTAAAAAAAGATACGAACGAAGAAAGAAGAAATAATTTTCAAAATAGTAAAAATATTTTTTATGTAGTAACTTACAATCTAAGCATAAGTGGAGATTATATGAGATTAAAAAATAAAATTTCAGTAATTACTGGGGCTGCAAATGGGATGGGTGCTGCTGAAGCCAACCTTTTTGCACAACAAGGTTCTCACGTGATTATTTGTGACATTTTGGATGATGACGGCACAAATGTTGCAAATCAAATTAACGAATCAAATTATTCAGCAGAATACTACCACTTAGATGTATCTCAAGAAGACCAATGGCAAAACTTAAAACATCACATCATGGATAAATTCGGCAGGTTAGATATTTTGGTAAATAATGCGGGACTTAGTGGCACAAGTGGAGACTTAACAAGTACTGATTATTATGACGAACTAAATGAAATTAACGCAAAAAGTGTCTATTTAGGTATGAAAACTGCAATAAGCATTATGGAAAATCAAAATGGTGGAAGTATAGTAAACATATCTTCTATGGCTGCATTAGTTGGAGTAGATTATGTTCACCTTGGCTACACAGGATCTAAAGGGGCAGTAAGAATGATGACAAAAGCTGCTGCAGTTCAATATGCCGACAAATCAATTAGAATAAATTCGGTCCACCCAGGAATGATGCCTCCAATGGCTACAGCAAAGCGTTTAATTAATGATCCAAAATTTTTTGACAGCGTAATCAAAACTGTGCCAATGGAAAGAGTAGGAAAAGTAGAAGAAGTTGCTAATGCAGTATTATTTTTAGCTTCAGACGAAGCATCTTATATTACTGGGATTGAATTACCTGTGGATGGTGGATCTACAGCAAAATAAAATCACTGAAAAGCCTCACAATTTTTCATATTAAATGTTATGACACCAGAGACATTAATTTGATCTAATTGTTCTTTCTCTAGAATGTAATTTAAGCTTCCGTTAGCTAAACCTCTAAGCAACAATGTAGGTTTAACTTCAATACCTTCATCTTTTA